>CAZNQT010000099.1:0-11319 GCA_964574885.1 uncultured Pirellulales bacterium | reverse complement strand
GGCCAGTTTGACTGCTTCGACGGCTTTGGCGAGCACCTCCTGAGGCGTCATTTTCAGCATATATTTCATGTGCTCCGGGCTGCTGCTGGTAAAGGTATGGATTCGGTTGCGGGGTGCGGGTTGGAGCGCCGACGCTGCCGACTCGATATCCTTGGCCAGGGTCCGCGCCAAACCGGCAATGACCGGTCCGCTCACTTCCTGCGCAATTCGCCGGACGGCTTCGAACTGTACCTTCGAGCTGACCGGAAAACCGGCCTCGAGGATATCCACGTTCAGTCGTGCCAACTGATGGGCTACCTCCAGTTTTTCGTTCAGATTCAAACTGGCGCCTGGCGACTGCTCGGCATCCCGCAGAGTCGTATCAAAAATCACTACCTGATCCGGTGGGTATTGGGTTGACATCGTCAATCCCTCCAAATTTAGCTAGTCCATTGCAAATAATAGACTTATAGTTAGAGAATTTGCTATTCTAGCACAGAAAATCCGCTGCTAAAAGTTTTTTTTGCTTAGATATATGGTGATAGAATGAATCCGTTGCTTAGCCCCGAAGGGCTAGCAGCAGCAGACCGCTGGATAATTGGGGGATGTAGGCGCATATACCAATCGACCCGGCTCCCCCGCCGGTAATCAAAGAAGCGATCTTTTGGCTTTTTGCGCACATCATATCTTAATTATCGGTAATACTTATTGTAAATGCAAGTAAAATTATTTACTTTTTTTCCATAATTCAATTTTACTGACGGCCAGTTCCAGATTGCCGCCCAGAGGGGTCAGGCGGAAATCGGCGCCGTTGGCACGGTTCACAAAGCGTGATTGCGGCAATGGAATCGTTGCCGTTTTCCATTTTCCGGTACTCGTGAGTTTCACTGATGTACTGGCGCGAAAGGCGCCCTGGACCGGGCCCTGGGTTACATCCACATTATCATATTCCACGCAGAACGAATCCGGGCCGGCATCGAGATAAGTAATCGTAATCTCCGTGGTCAAGTCCGCATCAAAGAGGAAAGAATCATCCACGAGAAAATAAAGATAGCGGGCCGGCGATACCTCATTTGGTATAGCGACCACGGCCGATTGCCCCTGGATGGTGCGGATTTCCCTGAATCCATCGCCGATGCTTTCCTGCAAAGTGATGCCTTTTTCCTGGTGAGGCTGCCAGACAATCGATTTTGCTTTGCTATATGGTCCCTGAATCGACAGTTGCGCCCGCTGTCGCCAGAGATCAGCGTATTTGCGCGTAAGATTGATAAACAAGCGACCGTATTCTCTCGAATGGGCGATATCGGTTCCTTCGTGCCATTCGTTCCAGGTTTCCACGTGCACGATCCAGGGCCTTCGCTTGGGATTGGCTGACAGCAGTCTTTCCCAACGATCCCGGTAGGTCTTACCGCCTTGTCGCTGAACGATTAACAGTGAACGTCCCGGTACGGCGCTGTGATCGTAGCCGGGGCCGAGGGCGGCTACATACGTATCAAGCTGCATATGAACGGCGCCGCCCCACTGGTAGATGGCATCGGAGGCGCCCTGCCAGTCGCGATGTTTGATCAGGAACGGCTTAATCCCAAAATCCTTTTGGAATTGCTTATACACGTATTCCATTTGAGACGGATCCTGCGCCTTGGCGAAACTGGCGCTATATAAAAATACTATAGGTTTACCGTCGATTCGGGCCCACTTACTCGGCGGGACCAGGCTGAAAAAATCCCGGATCGCGGTATAAAACCACCTTTTCCCGTACTCGGTAGTCAGATCCACATGATACGTAGAGCCATTCGAATTAGAATTGTTATACCTCAGAATACTCGTATCGAAAAACAAACCGATCTGGGGCGGCTTTTTGCCGGCGCGCTGCAATTCATCGTGGGCCTGAATCAACGGCGGAATCCCCACAAACGACCAGTCTTTATACTCGCCCGGTACGCCCCAATACACCGGCATGAGAAAATCGATCCCGGCGTCCATCATGTCCAGCAACTGCTGCTTATGCCAGGCAACGGATTTATAGCTTATAGTCTTCAGATCCGCCGGGTGGGTGGTTAAGGCGTCGGTACCGTCGGAATCGATGATATGAGCCTTGGATTGTATGTCGTACCAGTAGAAATAGGTCGTGCCGACGATCGGTTGATGCAGCTTGTAGCTCGGTTGGTTTTGGTGATCCGAAGCGGAAAGTGGAAAATACTCCCCCGGCGGTTTCTCCGGCAACGTCCCCTGCCCGAAGATTGAAGTCCCCATCAGCAAACATGCCAGAAAAGCAATCGCTAGGATTATTTTTCGATTGAAAACCATGATAAGAATTCCCTTCTTTGTTTGTATATAAAGTGCACAATGACCATTCTAACCGGCGGATTTTTCCTTTATTTGTTGGACAGTAATTTGAGATGGACCCTTGTGGAGTAAAAAGATGTCCCCGTTCGGATTACTGAGGATCTGATCTATTTTTTCCTGCCCATTCAGTGGATAACTTAAACTTGTTAACCATCGGTTACCGTTCCAAATACGGATTTCTCCCTGCGTAGAATTCGAGGAACAGACAAGGATCCTCCCGCTATCGTCTCTCTTTACAAGCGGTGGGGACAATAATGTTACGGTTTCGTTATCAGCATTTGCCTTATTCTTCAGGATGCAATAGTTCTTGCCAACTTTATTCATATAAGTGAGACTGTTCCCCCAGTAATCAAAAATTGCATTATCTTCGATATTGGACGAAAACGCTTCCTCAGGAGGTTTTTTAATTATGTCAGACCATTGCTTGCCGTCCCATAGCTGACAACCAACGTATTTTGTTTTATAGCCACCGAATTTCGAAAAGGGAATAACTTTCATTCCCACACAAATCTTTGCATTCGGCAGTTCACTTAGGAAACGGGGTTCGACGTAAAATGTACCTCTCCCTGTTGTAGATTGGGCCCGGTTCCAATTCTTCCCGTCGTACCATGCATGGAAACACTTATCGGGAAAATAGCCCTCCATGAATCCATAACTTTCACGTGGTTTCAGATTTCTGTCGTATATAACATGAATATACCCGTTGGAATCAAGCAAGCTCAGCATCGAACTAAAGGTGCCACTACCATCAAAAGTATCGAGTAGGATAGGCTCTGTCCAGTTCTGCTCAATGTATTTACGTACTACAACAACTGTGTTTCTAGCATCCTTAGAATACCCCATCATGAATACAACGGGATTGCCAGTATCGTCGTTTGTGACGCTGAGACATTCGACATTATTCCAGTCACCAGGACTGATAGGTTCGAACGTTGGCTTCAAATCCTTGACAAGTTGTGCAGCCATCAAGGGCTGAAACATTTCCTGGAGAAAAACCCATACCTGACCATCCTGACCGCTCACAAAATAATAGGCATCTCCGCCTGATAATACTTTGGGATGGAAAATGAACTGATCACCCAGAGAAAGCTCGACGTGAGGCGGGAATTGACGTTCATAAGAAACTTCCTCCCGGGAGTCACAAGAAATATGTAGTATAGTTGACAAGACAACTACACAGACAAGTACCGTCAGAGTGGTGGGAAAGATCGTTATAGTTTTCATTTGCCCTCCCTTACGGTAATGCATAATACACTATCATTGATTTTATAATATCATGATGTCGATGTAAATAAATCATTTCGCCCTTACAGGGCTTGAAAGAGAAGGTTATCCTACCGAACCAGGGCGTTGCCCTGGGCTATATTATTATGCTCTTTCAGAGCAAGACTTAATTGATCCGTCTCCTGATGTGTACATGGCGGGTAGGGTCTTACTATTTCAGGTTTTAAGGCGACCGCATGGGGTCGCCCCTACGTCTCGTAAAGGCGGCGGCACTTATTGTGAAAGCATGCCCACGCAAGCGCGGGCTTGGCACCCGTTTTCCGCTCCTCTTCTCTAATCATTATCCGGAGGCAGCAAGCGGTAGTCCTTCGTGACTTTGAGTTCTTCATACGTCACTGGATCCACCACAGCGCCCGGACGACGACCCGCGCAGAGGTTGCAGATCAATCCCGCTCCAGTCATACGCCAAGTGTTTGTGTGGAATATTAGCATTGTCTGCCCGCATCTGGGACACTGCTCGGTCAGATATGACCGTGGGAACAGTATTGATGCAAGACGCCAAAATAGATGCTTTCGCACTGACTGCTTGTTCAGACCAACACACAAAGGAGATGAGTTACCATCTCTTTCCTCCGGGGCAGTGACTAGCTTAGGTTGGAGATCGTCATTCATAATGAAGAATATAATAAAATACAAAACGGTTTCCGCTGGTTCTATGCTACTATGATAGGATAATATACCAAGAGCTGGGGGCTATGACAAGTATTAAAGGGCGATCACACGGGTGCGCCCCTACGCCTCGTATAGGTCCGTGTCGGAAGATGCGTTTATCGCCTTGGGGCTGCCGGCAGGATAAGAAACATTGGTTCCTGACGGCTACCCACGTCGTGAGATCGTTTTCCCCTGCTGGTAGCCTGGAAAGCGTAAAACGCCGCATTAGCCATACTCCTCATAAATGAGGGGACTATTATCGTACGATCCCTACGGGATCATAATGTCAGCACGGTGTTCTTGTGGAACAGAACCACCCCCAAGCTCTCCCGATGTACATCGGGATTGGCGGCGCCACACGACAACAATATGAACCTAAAAAACCATGCTCAAGAGTACTTGAGCATGCCACCCGACGCAATCGTTGCATTGCCCATAATATCCCCCTCCTTGCGGAGGGGGCTTGGGATGATTCGCTCGGCGGCCCCACCTTGTCAACGAAAGCATGCCTAAGCTGCGCGTAGGCATGCCACCCGATTTCGTTGTCTACCATAAGGGGGCGCCCCTACATGATATTGTGGCCGTTGCTCCTGGGTTAAAAAGGTGAATTTTCTGGAGATTCGGGTCGATAACCGGTATATGTGATTTTATCAGGTGTCAAGAAGCTTAACAGTCAAAGTGGAACTCATGGAAAGGAATCAGTTATGGCCGATGTTTCGATCAGTCCCGACGGTACGCAGTATCCGATTCCGCAGCGGGAGGAATATGCGGCGGAATTCAATCGAATTCAAGCCTTGGCGGACGCCGCTCGGGAAGAGGGTAAGGAAGTGGTGGTGGTGATGGGGGTGGGATTCGTCGGCGCGGTGATGGCGGCGATTATCGCCGACACTACGGATAAAGCGACCGGTCAACCCACCAAGTTGGTTATCGGCTGTCAGCGCCCGAGTACGCGCAGCTTCTGGAAGATCCCGATGCTCAACCAGGGGCTTTCCCCGGTCAAGGCGGAAGATCCGCAGGTCGATCCGATGATCGCCCGCTGCGTGAACGAGAAGAAGACCCTGGTCGCCACCTATAACTCGGATTGCCTGACGCTGGCGGATTGCGTAGTAGTCGATGTGCAGTGCGATTACACCAAGAACAGCCTGGGCGATATGCGAACCGGGGAAACGGAAATGTCCGCCCTGGAAGCGACCATGCGGACCATCGGCGAAAAGGTGCCGCCGCACTGTCTGGTCCTGATTGAAACGACGGTGGCGCCGGGGACCACGGAATTCGTAGCGTATCCGATTATGAAAAAGGCGTTCAAAAAACGCGGGATCGAATCCGATCCGGTGCTGGCGCACAGTTTCGAGCGGGTCATGCCCGGTCGTGAATACATATCCAGTATCCGCGATTTCTGGCGGGTCTGCGCCGGCTGCAATCCCGAAGCGCGGAGCCGGGTGGAAAAATTCCTGCGGGAAGTATTAAACACGGAAGAATTTCCGCTGACCGTGATGGATCGCCCCATCGAATCGGAGACGACCAAGATCGTCGAAAATTCATTCCGGGCCACAACCCTGGCGTTTCAACACGAGTGGAGTCTGTTCGCCGAACGCAACGGAGTAGATCTGATCAAGGTGATTAAAGCGATCAAGGTGCGTCCCACACACTGCAATATCATTTTCCCCGGTCCAGGGATCGGCGGCTACTGTCTGCCCAAGGACGGCGGACTGGGCTATTGGGCCTATAAACACATTCTCGGTTTCGAGGACGGCGACGAGGTATTTCAGATTACCCCGATGGCGATCGATATCAACGATACCCGCGGTCTGCACGTCGCGGAACTGACCCGGGACGCCCTGCGGAATATGGGCAAATACATTGCCGGTTCGCAGATCCTGATCTGCGGCGCCAGCTATCGCCAGGACGTCGGCGATACGCGATACAGCGGTTCGGAAATCGTCGCCCGCAAACTAACCGAGATGGGCGCGGAAATTTCCGTCCACGATCCGTACGTCGAGAAATGGTTCGAACTGGAGAATCAGGACGTCTATCCAGCACCAGGTCATTCTATCGGCCGCTTCTTCCGCAACCAGGAAGAGCTTTCCCACGTAGTTCCTTCGCAGGACCTGCCCGCCGCCCTGCACGATATGGAAGCGATGGTTCTGGCGGTGCCGCACTCACCGTATCTGGATTTGGATCCGGACGAGGTGGTGAAATGGGTGGGCGCTCCGCTGGCGGTAGTCGATTGTTTCGGCATCCTGACGGATGATAAGATCAAGCGCTATTTCGAGCTGGGCTGCGAAGTCAAGGCCCTGGGCCGCGGCCACATCCAGAGAATCAAAGAAGATGTCCGCAAAACCCGCAGCGCGTAGTTCGATCAAAGAGTCATATAATAAAAGAGCCCTCGCGTAATCACGGGGGCTTTTTCCTTTTAATATTTCTCTGTTTTTCTCATTTTCCTTTTGCCTTTTACCTTTTAACATTTTACTTTCATATCATGCCGGAACGATATACGAAACGAGTTATGCTGATCCTGTCGCGGCTGGACTATCAGCCTCTCAAAGTGCGTGCCCTGGCCCGGGCTCTGAATATCCCCGACGAGGAATACGGGGCTTTTCATAAATCGGTGGAGACTCTCCGCCGGGAGGGGCGGATCGTGCTCGGCCCGCGGAATACGGTCTGCCTGCCGGAGATGACCAATCGCTTGGTCGGTACGTTCGAGGCGACCAGCCGCGGTTTCGGTTTCGTCCGGCCGGATACGCCCACCGCCCAGGGTGATTTATTTATTCCGTCCGGGGCCGTTCTGGATGCGATTTCCGGCGACCGGGTGGTGGCCCGTGTTACGCGGCGCCGTCATCGTGGCGGTGAACGGAGTTTCATCGGCCAGGTCGTCGAAATCCTCGAACGCGCCGCCACGCAGTTTGTCGGTACGCTCGAAAAAGAAGGCCGCCAATGGTTCGTACAGCCCGACGGCAAACAGCTCACCGAACGCATCGCCGTCGATGATCCCGGCGCCAAAAACGCCCGACAAGGCGATAAGGTCCTGGTCGAGATCGTGAGCTTCCCCACCGAGCAGTATTTTGCCAACGGCGTTATTATCGAAAAGCTGGGTAAAAGCGGTACTGCCAACGCCGAACTCAAAGCCGTCATCCGCCGCTTTCAATTGGAAGATAAATTCAGCAAACGAGCCCTGAACGATACCCGTAAAGCAATAAATGCCTTCGATTCGCAGTCGGCCATCCAGACCGGCGAACGTTCGGACCTCCGCGATCAGACCATCATTACCATCGATCCCGCCGACGCCCGCGATTTCGACGACGCGATCAGTCTGCGAAAATTGCCGAACGGAAATTGGCTCCTGGGCGTACACATCGCCGACGTGTCCCATTTTGTACAGCCGGAAACCGAACTCGACAACGAAGCCCGTACTCGCGGCACCAGTGTCTATTTACCGCAGCACGTGATTCCCATGTTGCCGGAAATCCTCAGCAACGGCCTTTGCTCGCTCCAGGAGGATCAGGACCGCTTTACCAAAAGTGCCTATATCGAACTCGATGAAGATGGACAGGTGCAGGCAACCTGTTTTGATAATAGTGTGATTCGCTCTACCCGCAGGCTCACTTATGAAGAAGTAGATTGTATCCTGGAAGGGAAAACCGGCGGCTTTCCAAAGAAAATAATCAATCTCATTCGCAAGATGGAACACGTCGCCCGAATATTAGCGCAACGACGTCAAAACGCGGGTATGCTCTCCCTCGATTTACCAAAAGCGGATCTGATCTATGACGATCAAGGTCGAGTCATTGACGCGCAGCCGGAAAGCACCACTTTTTCCCACACCATGATCGAGATGTTCATGCTTGAAGCCAACGAAGCCGTTGCCCGGCTACTCGACAGTATCCGCGTACCGTTTCTGCGTCGTATCCATCCGGAACCGGACGCTCTGGCCACCGGCGACAGCGCCCGCGTACTCAGGCTCTGCGGTTATACGATTCCCAAAAACATCAACCGGCAGGGTCTCCAGGATCTGCTCCAACGCGTCAAAGGGAAACCGGAATCCTTTATCATTAACCTGGCGATCCTGAAAAGTATGTCGCCGGCGGAATACAGCCCTTCCCCTATAGGCCATTATGCAATTGCCAGCGAGCAGTATTGCCATTTCACCAGTCCCATTCGTCGCTATCCGGACCTGACCATCCATCGTCTGCTGCAGGCCTATCTCGCCGGCAGACTGACGCCGCAGACCATCCGCGATTTCCCGGATTACGAAATGCTCGATGAACTGGGACGGCACTGCACACGTACCGAGCAGAACGCTGAAGACGCCGAACGGGAACTGCGCACCTTCAAACTTCTCCAAATGCTATCCGCCCACATCGGCGAGGAAAGAAATGCCGTCGTTACCTCGATAACGAATTTCGGCGTATTTGTGCAGTTGGAACGTTTTCTCATCGAAGGGCTCATCCGTGCAGAAGATATCGCCCGTCAGACCTCACAAAAGCAGGGTAAACGCAAAGGATCTCGCAAGACGCCTCGTACCCAGCGCGGAAAATTCCCGGATTGGTGCCCCTACAAACTTGGTGCGAAACTCCGCGTTCGGATCGCCGCCGTGAATCTTCCCGCTCGGACTCTCGATCTGGCGCCGGTATGATCGTTTTAATGGATTCTGCCAAATCTTGACCAGTTCCGCACCGGCCAGTACAGGTAATCCACACGGGCAATAATCGTCGCCAACGGCACACAGCCAAAATTCCGGCTGTCAAAAGATGAATCGCGATTGTCCCCTAAAACAAAACAGTAATGGTCGGGGACGGTAATTTCCGCAAAATCGGCGCCCGATTTGTCCGGGGAATCCGTCAGTTGAATCGTGTATTTCTTACTCCCGTTCTCTTCATAATAGATCGTTCCCTCAGGGGATTTCGCCAGTTTCTCTCGGGCTAATTTATGGCCGTTAATGTAAAGTTCGTTGTCCTTCAGGGCTACCGTATCGCCGGCTATCGCCACGACCCGCTTAATATAACGATCTTTACGATTCACCACCGGCCAGAACACCACCAGATCCCCACGCCGCGGATCGGCATTCCGGTAACAGATCTTATTCCCCAGCACACGATCTCCATTCGCAATCGTCGGACTCATCGAATTGGCCGGCACCAGAAATGCCTCTAGAAAACAGTCTCGTATATGCAATGCGTGACTGAGGTTACTTCCCGCAGCAATGAAATAAATAAGAACGTAAACCAAAATACGATTATATTCTTTCGGAACATAATCTCTGCGAGTCCGCGTTGCCAGACGATATGCATCTACCATCGCGGCTATCGGAATCACCAGGATTGCCGCCAGTATCAGCACGGTAAATAACACTGAAGACATCGGCGCTAATGATGAAATCAGCCGCAAGGGAAGGAACGCAAAAACAAACGAGGCCAGGATAAATGCTAATCCCCGCGTTAGCTTCCCGCAATACACCTGGCCTAATCCCGGCGTCAGCAACGACAATCCAACAGCTATCCAGGCATACCTTTGGCGAATCCTTTTATTAACCATATCGTTCATAATCAACCTCCCAGTGCTGCCTGAAATAGAAATATTCCTCGTACCAATCCGACCACGCTGGCCGTTGCGATCCATCCGGCGCGCGCCAACGGATGAGTCCATACCCATGGCGGTATCCCAATTCGATCCGCCCAACGGCGCCGCCGATGACGCTCATACTCTTCGACTCGTTGCATAACCCCGTGGGCAAAATTCATTTCGTCAGTCATATTCCTTTTTTGTTCGATCCAGGTTGTAAGGAATTCTTCACTTCTCATAGTTCTTCTCCCAAAACGGGTTTTAACGCTGCCTGTAATTTTCGTTTTGCCCGATGGATGCGCGATTTAATCGTTCCCAGCCGCACGCCCTCGATCCGAGCGATTTCCTCGTACGCTAATTCCTCCATTTCCGCCAATACGAAGGCCCGACGCAGCCGACCCGGCAAGCCTTGCAGTGCCTGTTCTAAAATCAACACATACTCCTGCTCCTGTATCTGCCGATCGGGATTGTCTCGACTCACCCGTTCCGGGATTTCCTGTTGGGGTATCGCCGTTTTTTTCTTCCATGCATTCACGCTCAGATTTCGCGTGATCGTAAACAGCCACGTCGAAAAACAACTCCGCGACGGATCGAATTTCGCCAGCTTTCGATACGCCCTGAGAAACACTTCCTGGGCTATATCCTCGTATCCATGACTGTCGCGGGTATAATTCCGCACCATTCGCCGCACCGGCTGCTGATACCGCTCCACCAAACCCCGAAACGCATCGGTTTCCCCGGCCAACACCCGTTGAATGGCTGCCTCATCCGCCTGGTTCTGATGATCTCGATTATTGACTTCCACCAAATCCGCCACTGATTCTTATGCCGGCCTTCGACAAACCCTGGAGGGGAATCCTCTCGGACTCCGAAGGCCGGGGCTAATCGTCATCTGTAGTGTTATACAAGAATGAAGTCGGAATGGTTCCCCGAAAATTTCCCGATCGGGAAAATTATTTCGTGGATCGAATTGACGTCTGTGGAAACCGAGTTCGGGTTTCGGGCAGTTTACTCAGAAGTAATTTTATATAAGGTTACGTCTTGCCTATCCTCGACCTCGGCTTGTGCATTCTTAGGTGGCATCGCATTAAGGACGATATAACTGAATCCATCCTTACTATTATTTTTGACCGAGTACATTTGATTATCGGCATGTTCCAACACCATCGTTGGATTACTGACGGGTGCATACGGTTCGCAATACACCATGCCGATGCTGGCCGTGGTTTGAAGTTTCTCGCGACCTTCCGGAGAACGAATCGTGATTTCGAGTTGACGAATCTGCTCGGTCAGGTATTTCACCTGCTGCAGGGCGTACCGATCCTCCTGACCCGGCAGCGCCACGACGAATTCATCATCGACGTAACGAGAGATGCAGCCTTTGTTTTTAATCAGAGATTGCAGTAAATCCGCTACTTCTTCCAACACAATATTGCCGCCGGCGTTCCCATATCGGTCGTTGATTACGGGGAAGTCGTCCAGGTTAATCAGATATACGGT
>CAZNQT010000098.1:0-11355 GCA_964574885.1 uncultured Pirellulales bacterium | reverse complement strand
ATTATGCAAAAATTAAATCGTGAAATTTCCGCTTTCCGCAACAGGAACTAGTTAGCAAAGGATTTTTATCTTTTACAGATGCCTCGACGTAATTTTTCCACACACATAAAATTATTGAATCTTCGGTAATTTTCTCTCTCGTAATATATGCATCGTATAGATTATCGAGAGATTTATTTTGCACTTCATTTACGTTAATTTTTGGATTGAAACAAGGAGTACCATTTAAATTTAAACTCCATTCCCCTTCAAGAACTTCACCGAGCAATTGAAATATAACCGGTGTTAATGTTACTCCTGCTATACAGCCAATTGTATCACGTTCAAGCTCTTTCCACCAAAACACTTCAACACCAATTTCTTTTGATAGATCTGCAATTGCGATGTTCATTGAAACACGCTTTTTGAAAATAACGCTGCCTATTTTACAGTCTCGCATAGCCATTATTGCTTTTCTTCGTCTCTGAGAAGAAACAAGAATATTTGTGCCTAGTTTTGCTATTTCGTGAGAGAGCTTATGTTTTAATTCTTCAACAGTTTCGAATGTTATATTAAATAAACTACCGCTAAAGACTCCATTGAACATGCGCGAAATTTTTTCATTACTTTGATGCGCGATTCCGGCAATAACGTTTCCTGATGCTGCAATTTGTCTTTCAATTCCAACGCCTAGAGAAGGTGCATTCACATAAAAAAAAGCCATATCTGAATCAACCAATTCTTTGAAATCTATCCGATACACTTCTTCTGCAGAGTGTGAACTGCCTGGTTGAGTATGTTCTGCGGGATCATAAACTTGATATTTTAACAGAAATGGGATTTTTTGTAGTTCTGCACTCGAGAACACTTCCTTAATTGCTGACCTGACTATATCATCAAGTTCTTTATCTTCTTCTCGGCCTGTTAAAGCACTTGCCAAATAAACTCTTATATATGATCGATCCCTAAATTCATTCGGTAATTGACTGTTTTCACATAATTCCAAACTAATCTTCATATCGTTTCTTGTCATGACACACCCATCCTTGGGGGATTATTAAAAGTAAATCTAATCCTTCTTTTTTGATGAACCATAATATGCTCCCAATGCCAATCCTGCAAATGGGCTTATCACGGCATACCACTTTTCAAATGCCTCAGAAATATCATTTCCTTGTTCTGGATATTTACATAACAAAATTGAATAAAGTACTACTGATAAACATAAACATATTACCAGTATACCTGCTATAAGATGTGATACCAACGCTCGCATGATGTGAAGTTTTGCAGGTAAAGATTTTATATTATTGGGACCAGGTGTAATATCTTCTAGTCCAACAATAATATTTTCGTCTTTTTCGTATGGCTCACCTTGATTTTGATCCATCTAGTTATCCCCGTATCTTATCGCTTTTCCTCACTTTTTTGAGATAAAAAAAGAGGTAATTCAACAACTCTAATTTCGTTGGGATTATCTCGGCTTACTAATCGCATTTGCTTACCTTCAACCATGGCATCTCCATAGATACGCATAAGTAGCAATGAGTATCGGAATAATTCAGCAATCTTCAAATCAAACATCTTGCAAATCCGATTTACCTCCTCGGATGCACCAGGTGTTAGGTCCAAAGTGTAACGATGACCCTTTTCATTTGTTTTTTTCTTATTATCCATTTTATTGGTGTTGCTATCCACGGCCTTGTCGCCTTTTAAGTCCTGCATAAAACAACGCCTTTCTAAGTAAAAGTTTTAATAATCAACGTTTACATATACATCTTGGGGTAATAACGTTATTAACTATATTTAGTATAACATGAATTAATATCTTGTCAAGAAATAATACAGAATATTTACTGAATTATTACAGAAATCAACGCGAATGGTTATTTCCAGAAAATAGATCGTTCGTAAGTCTTTATTATAAAAGGATTTGCGAATCTTCGGTTTTTTTGTAAGTGAAATCGGCTTGGATGTGTCTAATAGTTATGGTTATGGAGGGTATTGGGACAAAAACGCCGGTGCGGATGGCAAAATCGGCCGAAAACGAGCAAAATCCGCTGGTTCAGCGACTGATCCGGGGCGATCGGAGTGTGTTTGACGAGATTGTCCGTCAGAATCAGGCGTGGATCGCGCGGTTGGCGTCCCGACTGCTCGGTTGGCCGGACGATGTCGAGGACGTGGTGCAGGAAATCTTCCTGAAGGTGTTGAAGAATCTGGCCAACTTCCGAGGCCAAAGCAGCTTGCGGACCTGGCTGACCTCCATAACCGTCAACACCTGCCGAAGCTGGAAACGAAAACGGCTATTACGGTGGAATTCGCTAAAGCGTTTGTACCAAAGAACTTGCGAACCACCGTCCGTCAGCTCCGAGCCGACTGCGGACCGCGAAACCTTCAAGAAAGTTCGCCGGGCCGTACAGAAACTCCCGGCACATTACCGCGAGGTGATCGTGTTGAAGTATCTGGAACAATTGCCGGTGGGGCAGATAGCGGAAATATTGGGTTTGTTTTGTAATTTAGTGCATGTACGGCTGAACCGGGCGCGGGCGATGTTGAGAGAGAGCTTGGCGGATCTGGTTGAGGAAGAACTCCTGGAGAAATAAGAGGACTAAACTGATGGGATCTGAGCGCAAAACTGAATGCATAGAGGAATTGCTGCGGCAAGCGGACGAGGAGGCGGGCGAGCCGTGGTTGGCGCCAAACCTGGCGGCACGGACGTATCGAACGTATGCCCGACGGCGTCGAGTGCGGGCAGGGGTCTCCTTGGCGGCGAGTTTTCTCCTCGTGGCGGGCATGGTTTACATGGTCCGGGGGCATGTATTCCACCGTTCACCCTCTGCGAACCGGCAGGAAGATATTACGAATCGCGGCGATATCGGATTACGGACGAATCCGGTCCAGATGGCGCAGGCCCAGATCGAGCAGTTGCGGGCGGAGGTGGCGCAGTTGCGGGCGGAAGCAGAGGAACGCAAGGCAATTCTGGCCGAGGTGCTCAAGCGGCAAGAGAGGCAAGAGCGGCTCGAGAGGCTCGAGGCGTTGGAGCGACAGGTACGGCAGCAGAGCGATCCGCTGACAGAGACGAATCGGCTGGTCGAACGGGCGGCGCTGGTGATTTTGTATCAGGCGGATCGCAAGTATAACGAACTGGATCTGAAGGAATCGGCGATGGCGGATTATCGACAGGTGATCCAATTGTATCCGAAGACGCGCTGGGCGGAAGGAGCGCGGCAACGATTGAAGGACATTGAGAAACAGCAAAACCAAGATAAACAAGGAGACGTATTATGAACTGTACAATGAAAGCAATGGCAACAATACTCACCGGTATATTTTTTCTCAGTTCTGGGGAGTATCTTCAAGCCCAAAGCGCAGCGCAGCCGGGGCGAGTACCCTCAGGTACAACGGGATCGCCAACCAGTATGCCAGGATCGTTTTCTCCCGGTCTGGAGGGCGGCACAGCGCAACCCGCGCGCACACCGGGAATTCCCGGCGGCAGGAGCAGGTATGGCATGGAGGGTGGAGGGAGATTATTCGGAGCGGCGTCTCTAGCCCGTAAGCTGAAAGCCAGCGGTTTGTTGAAGGTGGTCTGCGATGATTCGATTTTGGAAATTAACGAAATGACCTTGAGGGCAATGTTGAATAGTTCGTTTATCCTGCCGTCCCAGGCCCAGGACGCACTGAGCATTGAAGTCATTACGCTCGGTAAAAATAGAGACCAGAATCTGTTTCAATTCAAGATCTACGAGAACGTGGAGCCGGCGGACGAAGGCGAATTCGGCACAAAAGAAGAGGGGGGAGAGAAAGGTATGAAGGGTGTGAAAGGTGAAAAGGGTGAGAAGGGCGAGGATTTTCTGGCGCTTGATCCAGCGGCGATGATTTCCGAGATCGCCGATCGGTTGGAAAATATTCTCATGGAGGAATATTATAAGGAGCAAAAACAGTATCAAAGGAAACTCGCGGAGGCCCAAACGGAATTAAAACCGCTGGAAGAAAAGATGCGTCAGTTGAACGATCGGGAGCGGGAATTATTCGCCAAGGCAGGCATGACCAGTTTACGGCGTACTGAAGTCCTCAAGAAGATCCAGAGTTTAGAGCGGCGGCAACAGGAGATGGAGATGGAACTGGTGGCGGCGGCGGCCCGTGAGGATGAGTTGCAGAAACAGATCGCGATCCTGGGCGATCAAACGGCGAAAAAACTGCAGCAGGATACCGTTCTTGATGAATTGAAAAATATATTGCAACTGCGTGAAAACGAGATGAAAACGGTGCAAAAGATGATGGAAAGCGGCAATGCCTCCCAAAGCGATTACTTTAAGGCCCGGGAAGCGGTTGCCCAGGCCCGGATCGAGATGGTCAAGCGCCAGGAAGCGATCAGCGAATCGATCGGAGGCGGGGCGGCCATGCAAGAACGAGTGAAAGAACTCACCGATATTGCCATCGAGAATGCCGAGTCGCAGGCGGTGCTGAAACATATCGAGGAACAACTCTCGATAATCAAAGACAAAAAGATCCTGGAATTGGCGGATCAGTACGAGATCGAAATTGGCCTGAAGCAGGATACGATGAGGCGTTCCTATGATTTCACCCAAAAAAGCATCCAGGAATATAATTATACGATGCAACGCATGCTGCCGCCCAGCGTCTCGGTGCTGGGAGGGGATTAAAAAGGATAAAGGTAATAGAGCACACAGCGCGGGATTAGGCCGCACCAAAATGATAATACCATACGAATTTATTAGCTCGCGGCCCTCCACGTGATGGCGTGAGCATACGGCACCGCTTCTGGTGAGGCTGGAGTTTAGCGCTTTAAAGCCACCGGCATATTCCTACCGCAGAACAACCACAGGGGGCGTAGAGGGGATAGCGGGTAGCGGATAGGAAGAAGAAATCCGCATGGGCTACGAGCCCATCCTACGCAAGACTCCGCCGAGGGTGGCGGAGCCACATACGCCATCCACCTCGCGGACTCGGTGGCTGCCACCCGTCGAGTAGAAATACGAAATGCGAATATCGAAAACCGAAAGGAACGGATGTTTTGTTATGAATCGAATTTTATATGTGCTTATTTTGGCGTTGTCGGTTGGTTTCGGATGCGTTGCGGAGCAGGGATCGGGAGAATGGAGCTATCTCTGGAAGGCGCCTGAAGGGGAGCGGTATCGTGAGAGTTCCTATAACCGGAGCGGAGCGAATCAGGATCATGTGGCGGTAAACGCCGGTCAAGGGCACGTGCTGTGTGATTTGCACCACACGTCGGGGGTGATCCAGCGGATGTGGTTTACGGTATCTTCCAAAGATCCGTCGTATCTGCAAAAGCTCCGGATGACGATAACGTTCGACGGCGAGGTTACCGTCGATCGCGTTCCGTTTGGGATGTTCACCGGGACCGGGCCGTGGCGGGTGAATGATCTGGCGACGCCCATGCTGAATGTCATGAGGGCGCGGCGCGGCAATAAAGACCAGAAGGGCGTCGGAGCGGGCAGTTTTAATATTCACTGGCCGATGCCGTTTTGTTCCGAAGCAAAAATCGAACTCTATAACGGCACCGAGGAAGCGGTCACCTTATTTTATTATATTGATTACGTGGAGGTCGGACATAAGGAGAGGCCGTTATTGTTTCATGCGGATTACCATATACAATCGCCAACGCAGCCGGCGAGGCGAAAGAAAACGCTGGATATCGAGAAAAATTATCCCTTCCTGAGCGTGGACGGATATCGGGGCCGGTATGTGGGGACGATTCTGGGCGTGGAATCGCATCCGGACCGCCCCGGGAAATGGTACGAGGGGGATGATATGTTTGTGATCGACGGCGAGCCGTGGCCTCCGCGACTGCACGGAACGGGAACGGAAGATTATTTTGGGATGGCATGGGGGGTTCATCGTCGGTACCAGGCGTTCGATCACGGCGTGGTGCATTTGGAAAAGGATTTAACCGATCATGACCGTTTTTACGACGGGCGGTATGTGGTCTATCGATTTCATCTAAACGACCCGATACTGTTTTATAAAGGAATCCATGCGTCCATCGAAGCCGGTACGGGCAATGACTGTGAACAGCATTATGAGAGTGTGGCGCTTTGGTATGGGCAACGGAATCCATGATAGTATGGGTATGGAGGGCGATAAACCACCGGTCCCAAGCTCGCAGACTCGCTTGAGGCCGCCACCCGTTGTAACTAAATCCGAAGCACTAAATTCGAAATCCTAAACAAATTCAAATGATCAAAACTCGAAATTCAAAACAAACTTCGTATTTTCATGTCAATAATCTTGAGGACTTCGCCATCCACCTCGCGGACTAGGTGGCTGCCACCCGGCGAAATTCCTTCCTTTTTACTAAAGAATTTGGTAATCTGCGCAGGACAAGGCCCTGTCGTACCGCAGACGATGATTCCTAGTTTTTCTACGGGAAGGAGAACGTAATGAAACAGGTAACATGCAAGAAAGGTTATAAATTATTCCGATTGGTCGTCGTATCTGCGCTGCTGAGCCTGGCAACCATTGTTACGGGACAGCAGACACAGCCATTTCACTTTACGATGTCCGGGCATCACCTGTTGAACAACGGAAAGCCGTTCTTCTGGCTGGGCGATACCGCCTGGCTACTCGTCAAACGAAACCCGGAGGACGTGCAATACTACATGACCCACCGCAGCAACAAGGGATTTACAATTATCCAAATGATGGCTATCCGTGTGAATCATCACGTACCGAAAGAATCAGACAAGCGGCCCATGCGGAATTACGCCGGCGAATTGCCGTTTACGAGTTTTGATCCGGTTGTTCTTAACGAGGCGTACTGGCGCCATGTGGATTTTATCATCGAAACGGCGCAGCAACACGGCCTGACCGTAGCGCTGGCAACGATGTGGGGACAGGATGCCGACTCTCTCTTTCCGGACCCGCTTCGGAACAATTATCAATACGGAAAACTGCTAGGCCAACGCTACCGGTCGCGAGGTAACATCATCTGGTTGGTCACGGGCGAGTATGGGAAAATCGACGCAAACTGGCGCGCAAAATTGAAGGCCGGCAAGAACGCGCTTACCCGGCAGCAACGCGAAAAGCTCTGCGCTGTTGCCCGCGGACTGGAGGAGGGGCATGGCGGCGGGCATTTGATGACGATTCATCCTATCGGCACCTCCTCGCGTGACTTTCACCATGAGGCCTGGCTTGATTTCAATATGCAGCAGACCTGGGGACATCAGGCGGCTGACGTTATACGTATTCGTTCCGATTACCGATTGAGACCGGTCAAACCGGTGCTGAACGGCGAGCCGGGTTATGAAAACCGTCCGGAAAAACCGACATCGTCGGCCTGGAAAAGCCGGTATGAAGGGTACTGGTCGGTGTTTTCCGGGGCGTTCGGGTTCACGTACGGCGCCGAGCGGGTGTGGCAGTGCGGCGGGGAGTGGAGGGATGCGCTGGAGTATGAAGGCGCAGCCGATATACAGTATCTGCGCTACCTCATGGAATCCAGACCGATGCAAACGTTGATACCGGATCAGTCCTTGTTAGTCTCGGAAGCCGGCGACATTCGCAAGGAGATGACGTACCGCGCGGCGTTGCGTTCGACAGACGGTCGTTGTGCCCTGGTGTACTCGACTCAAGGTCTGTCGTTCGACGTCAACCTCTCGAAGATATCCGGAGAAACCATCCATACCTGGTGGTACAGCCCGCGGGACGGCCGGTTGTATAATGAGAAATTCGAGCCGGTACAAACGCCTTTTGCCACGTTGCCCTCCAAGGGATCGCACACCTTCACGCCGCCAACGCACGGTGAAAACCAGGACTGGGTGCTGGTTCTGGATGACGCAGCCGCCGGCTTTACTATCCCGGGAAAAAGAAGGTGAAAGCGCAACCAAATTGGTAGGCACAGCATACCCTATAGCTTGCGAAATTTTCGTCTTCATGGTAAAATCCTTTTGTGAATAACGATGGAAACGAATAATCGCAGCATAATCGATCAAACGTTTGTGATCATCCTCGCTGCCGGCAAGGGCACCCGGATGGGTCGCGACGACGTTGCCAAGGTTTGTTTCGAGATCGACGGCGTTCCGGCGATCAACCGGTTGATCGAGGCCTTCAAAAAGCAGCGCTTCCAGAAATTCCTGGTGATCGTCGGCTCGATGGCGGAACAGGTAATGCAGACCATAGCCAATGAGCATCCGGAAGTAATCTATACCTATCAAACGGAGCAACTTGGTACGGGTCACGCGGCACAGACCGCCGCCCAGACGTTGCAGCAGATGGATCACAACGGTTCGGTACTTGTGACCCTCGGCGATAAGTACCTCGAACCGGAAGCCGTCGAACTCTTAGTCGATGGTTTCATCAAACAGCAGGCCGATCTGGCACTGCTGACGATTCCGCGCACCGCCGAAAACACCGACAGTAGCGGTCGCGTCTTTATTGACGACGCCGGTCAGGTTCGCGCCATCCTCGAACAGATTGACATCGCGCGTCAGGCCATCGCCGACGAATTGCACAAAAAACTGAACCAAAATAAATCTATTACCGCCGCGACCATCAAAACCATCGCGGAAACACATATCTCAAACCGTAAGAAAATCTCCAAAGCGATACCGCAACTCATGCACTTGGTGAAAAACCATAAAACCATCGAGCGCCAAACATTGAAACCGGTATTAAACACACCTGATTTCAATTTGCAGATCGCCGGGAAACCTTACACCGCCGACCAGATCGAGAAACACTGTCCTCAGTTCAATCCCAGTTTGTATCTCTTTCGTTCCGACGTTTTCTATCGCGGCGTCGCCTTGATCGATAACCATAACGCCCAAAAAGAATTCTACCTCACCGATATTGTGAAAAACCTGAACACTCTCACCGATCGTTCCGGCCATCCACTTCGCATTCGCGCCGTCCCCGCCCCGACCGCCGACTGCATTCAGGGCTTCAACTCCCCCGATGAACTGTTAAATATCCAGGATTATCTCCGCCGAAAACGAAAACAGGTGCGCACTGCCAGCTCCGCGCTCGTACGTTGCCAACTGAAAACCAGACAATACGCCACCGTCGATACCTGGATAGATAAGATAGAAAAAAATACTCCCGCCCTGCGCCGCTGGTTGTTATCGATCTACGGCGACCATCCCGACCTGCATACCGAAAAACGAAAGGAATTAACCAGGGTTCTCAAATGCTACGGTAAACGATTCGGTTTCGATGACAAGGTTGTTATCGTCCGCGCCCCCGGTCGTATCAATCTTATGGGCCGGCACGTGGATCACCGCGGCGGGTACAACAACTTCCTTGCTCTGCATCGCGAAACCATCGCTGTCGCCGGTCTCCGCGACGACGATCAGGTCCACGCCGTCAGCACCAATCCACGACAGTTCCCCGCCCAGCAGTTCAGCATCGGCCACCTGCTCGGTAGATTTGCCTTTGCCGACTGGCTCAACTTCATCAACAGCGACTGGGTCCGCTCCCTCCTGCAATCGACCGCCGGCCGGTGGGGCAATTATATTCAGGCCGCCTTGCTCCGTCTGCAACATCGTTATACCGATTTGAAAATCCGCGGTATGAACCTCGCCCTCTACGGTTCCGTGCCGATGGCCGCGGGGCTCTCCAGCAGTTCCACCCTCGTCGTTGCCGCTCTCCGCGCCGCCATCGCCCTGAATAACCTGGAACTCGACGCGCAGCAATTCGTGGATCTGTGCGGCGAAGGCGAGTGGTTCGTCGGTTCGCGCGGCGGTTCGGGCGACCACGCCGCGATTACTCTCGGTCAGCGCGGCAAGATCGCCCAGGTCGGTTACTTTCCCTTCCACGTCGAACAGATTGTGCCCGCCCCCGATGATTATCAGGTCATCATCGCCGACAGTCACATCAAGGCCGCCAAAAGCGCCGCCGCCAAGGAACAGTTCAACGCCCGTGTTACCGCCTACAATCTCGGTTTCGCCCTGCTCAAACAGCGCTCGCCGGAAATCGCCCACGCCCTCGATCATCTCCGCGATCTCAATCCCGAACGACTCGGCTGTCGCACCAGCGACGTCTATCGTTATCTGCTCCGTGTTCCGGAGTTCATGACGCGTAAGGATTTCAAAACGACTCTTTCCCACGAGTACCAGGATTTGATCGTCAGGAATTTTTCTTCTCATAAGGATCCCGGCGCCTATCCCGTTCGCGGCGTACTCTTGTTCGGCGTCGCGGAATGTCTGCGCAGCGGGATGGCCTTGCATGTTCTCAAACAGGGCCATGTCCGGCAGTTCGGCGAGTTGATGAAAATCAGTCACGACGGCGACCGTGTTTCTCAACCGGATGAAAGCGGCAAATACTGCGAGTTCTCCCTCGATTACAGCGAAGCGGCCATCAATCAATTGATTGTCGATCTGGCCAGCGAAGATCCCGAACGGGTAAAAAGTGCCCAACTGTATATGCAGCCGGGCGCCTATGCGTGCAGCACGTCGGATATCGACCGGATGGTGGATATCGCCTGCCGCGTTGATGGGGTGGCGGGCGCCCAGATCGCCGGCGCGGGTCTCGGCGGCTGCATTATGATCCTTGCCCACAAAGAGGCCGTACCCGCCGTCCGTCGCGCCCTGACCAAACAATATTACCAACCCCAAAAACTTAAGCCCATCCTCATCGACTGCATCACCACCGAAGGCGCCTGCCTCGCTGAATTTTAGGATTAGCTGACGAAATAACTTTCATACATTTGTAGGCTATAGGCTTTTTTACCTTCGAGCAAAAAGGAACTGATAAAATGCGCATAAAACGACGAATGTTTCCCTTGCTGCTTCTCGGTTGGATATCGGTAGGTTTGCTTGTTGCTCCTCAAACTTTGGCCGAGGAAGTTTCTTCAGTACCTCTTGCACCAAATCGAACTACCATCGAAGCGGGAGACTTGAAACTGGTACTAGAAAAGACGGAGCAGGGCATTAAGCCTATCAGCCTGTTGGATAAAATCGCGAATCAGCAACTGCTCGCGGCTGATCCCTCGTCCTTATTTTCCGCTACCCTGCGAAACGCTAAGACCCAGGAACAAGTCTCTATACATGCGGACTCCGGTTGGCGTCAGGTCGCTATCGAGCCCCAAAAAGAATTAGATAAATATGCACTGACGTTTCGCCAACCGGTGGAGGATCGTTTCCAGGGGATTGACGTAACCGTTACGCTTACTCCCCAGAACTCGGATCATGCCTTTCAATGGGATATCCAAATTACGAATAACAATAACGAGTGGAGTCTGTGGCGCGTTGTGTTTCCTCAACTTTCTATCGGTCGCCCGGGGGAGGGGGCCAAGGTGTTCGTACCTCTCACCGCAGGGATCGAGAGCACTGAATTCTGGAACAAGAATCTGCGTAAAGGCGGAACCTATCCCAACGGCTGGACCTCCATGCAATATATGGC
>CAZNQT010000097.1:0-11370 GCA_964574885.1 uncultured Pirellulales bacterium | reverse complement strand
GGGCAACCACGCCCGGATTATTGAATTGCAGTTCAATACCGAGGCCCAGGGCGCTTCTGTGTTCACCGGAGCGGTAACTCCCCTGACTCTCAAGCCTGTCCTGACCGGTGAACAGAATACCGCCCAGGATTTCAACTTCAGCGGCGGCAGTTACCGTTACGTTCGAATGGCGGTTACCGACAACCATTATGGCGATCCGGACGGGTTCGGCGTTAATCCCACCACGGGCGGCGATCGCGTCGGTCTGGGTGAAGTACGCTTTGCCACGGAAGGATCTCCCCCCACCACGGAACCTACAAATCCGACTCCGGGAAATGGCGAAGCAAACCTCCCGGTCGTTACCGATGCCGATCCCGGCACCAGTGCCGCTACTACGATTTCCTGGACTGCACCCACAGCGTATTCCCCAACCGGTTATGATGTCTGGTTCGGGACGGAATCGAATATGATCAAGATTAAGGAGTACGCTACTTTTGCAGGCACAGCCGTCGATCCTCTGATCTACTATACGATGGATTTCGGACAAGCCTGGTACGATTCTGGAAAAACAAAGCTAAATTATGAAACAACATACTATTGGTATGTGGTGGCGTATGAAGGAACTACGCCTCACGCAAGCATGCCCTGGAGTTTTACCACCAAGCCGCCGGAAATGGTTGACATTCAATGTTCCGGTTTTTATCTGGGAGATATCAACAGCAATTGTCGGGTTGGATTGGCGGATCTGGAGATACTCCTTACAAACTGGATCGAAGATCCCGCTTGCGGTAGTCCCGGTTGCGGAGACCTGGATGAAAACGACGAGGTAAACATTTTTGATTTTACTCTGCTGGCGCATCAATGGCAACAGGAAGTAACCGTTGTTATTAACGAGTTCCTCGCCAGTAACGTAAGCGGAATCGTGGATGAGGACGGCACTACCTCCGACTGGATCGAATTACGCAATTACGCTTCCTATTCGGTTCATCTGGACGGATGGTTTCTGACGGACAATAAAAACGAGCTCGACAAATGGCGCATCCCGGCCATTACCATGGCTCCAGGGGAGTATAAAATTATTTTTGCTTCCGGGAAAGATCGTTCTAATCCGAATGGCGAACTCCATACGAACTTTGTTTTAAGTATCAACGGTGAATATCTGGCCCTGGTTCGGCCTGACGGACAAACGGTAGCATATGAATATTCCGACGTTCCCATTCAATATGAGGATGTTTCTTTCGGCCTGGCTTTACGACCGGATGAGCGGCTGTTGACGGGGAATTATTTTCTTTTGCCTACGCCCAATGAGGAGAATGGAACTGCCTATCCCAATCTCGGTCCCATTATCAGTAATGTCAATCATTCGCCGCAGCGCCCCGCCGACAGCGACGATTTGGTTATAACCGCAAAAATTACGGAGAGGCTAAAATCCGTAGCGTCGGTACAATTAATTTACCGGGTAATGTACGACTCGGAAAACACCGTTTCCATGGTAGATGACGGCAGCGGAGCGGATGCGACTGCCGGAGATGGAATCTATACGGCCGTTATTCCTGCGGCTACATCCTCGCTCGGCGAGATGGTTCGATACGCGATTCAGACGGAAGACGCCGGCGGCGGTCAAAACCGGCTCCCGCTGGTGCTGGATTCCGTCGGAACCAGTCAATCGCCGGAATATTTTGGAACCGTGGTATCGGATCCCGGCGTCACCAGCGATTTGCCGATTATGGAATGGTTTACCACGAACCCAAGCGCTACCCACACACGCGCCGGCGATCGCGCTTCGGTGTATTACCAGGGACGGTTCTACGACAATATATTCGTCCGGCAACGGGGCCAGGCAACCAATGCCTACTCCCAAAAATTCAACTTCAATAAGGGATATGATTTTTATGTCAATGAAAAGCTCGATGCGGTGGGTGAAGTCAATATGAATGCGCAGGGCGCCGATCCTGCTTACATTCGTCAATCACTGGCATTTAATACCTACGAATGGTGCGGAACGCCTTCCTGCGAATCGTTTCTCGTGTTGATGCAGCTTAACGGCAGTTTCGACCGGGTGGGAGTGTTGATCGAACAGGTCGATGAAGATTTTCTCCGGCGCTACGGCAGGAATCCCGACGGCGCATTGTATAAGTTTATCCAGCGCAGCCCGGAAAGCGAAAGCCAGACCGATCCTCGTTTTTATCCGTATCTGCCGCATACCCCCTGCTTTTCTGATACAGACAACGGTATTGAGAAGAAAACAAGGAAGTGGGAAGACTTTTCGGATCTCCAGGCTGTGGTGGACGGCCTCCTGGCCTCCACAGAAGAGGAACGCAGGCGGTTTGTCTTTGATAACTTTAATCTGCCGGAAATGATATGCTACCTCGCCGGCCGTGCCATTGCCAACGACTGTGACGATACACGTAAAAATTTCTATTTCTATCGCGATACGAACGGCACTCAAGAGTGGGAAATCTATCCCTGGGATAATGACTTTACCTTTGGTGTCTATGGCGACGGCGGGCCGTACCGGGATCATCCGTTTTTCGGAGACGAGGAACACCTCAAAACCAGTACGTTGCAGTGGAATGTATATTTCGATGTGATGTTCAAACTTCCCCGAACGCGCGAAATGTATCTGCGTCATCTTCGGACTATGATGGATGAACTGCTGCAACCGCCGGGTACTCCGTCGGGCGAACTGAAGTTCGAAGCCATTTGCGAAGAGATGGCTCTGCCTGTCATCCCTCATGTTAATATCAGTTCCGCGGTCGATGGCGTAAAGGCGTTCTTCCCGACACGAAGAAATGAACTCTATGTAACCTATGGTCCCGGAGGAAGCGAACCATTGATTCCCGATTCGCTTCAGGGCAGCACGGAATTTACCGTTACGGATACGTTGATATCGGGTGAACCTAATGTGACGCTGGCAGAGTATTTTGTGCCTTCCGATGATAGTCTGGGCAGAACGTGGACCGAACGGAATTTTAACAATTCCTGGGACACCGGCTATACGGGAATCGGCTATGAACGTTATCCCGGCAGTACCGTCAATTATTCCGACTTGATCAAGACGGACATTGACTCTCTGATGAGCAATCGCACCTCTGTGTATATTCGTATCCCATTTACGGTATCGGATCCGGCCGACTACGACGCCTTGCTATTACGGATGAAATATGACGATGGATATGTCGCTTATATCAATGGAGTGGAACTGCCTCCCAGGTATCTCGCGGGAGAGGGCGATCCTGTTTGGAATTCATACGCGAACGGTGACCGCAGCGACAGCCTTTGTCGTGAGTATGAAGAACAAATCGTTTCTGCTTCAATGCTCGTAGCCGGTACGAACATGCTGGCGATACAGGGCTTGAATAACAGCTCCGAAAGCAGCGATCTGTTAATCCTGCCCGAACTGAAAGGCGGTGTCAACACGATTATCAATCCGGTTGTTCTGGATGTGAATATAAGTCAGTTGGAATACAACCCGACTTCCGGCATTCAGGATCAGGAATTTATTCAGATCGTCAATAATAATTCTGAAATCGCTATGGATATTTCCGGTTGGCATCTTACCGGGGGAGTAAGCTTTACCTTCCAACCGGGAACGGTGATCCCCGCAGGCAGTACGATGTATGTTTCTCCCAATGTCAGAACCTTTCGCGAGCGAACCGTCAGCCCGAAAGGCAATGAAGGAAATTTTGTCGTCGGCCCCTACAAAGGACATTTGTCTAACTGGGGTGAAACCATGTATCTGAAAGATACCAACCAGACATTGATAGACACTTTTAGTTATCCACCGGACCCGAGCTATTCACAACGGTACCTGCGAATTACGGAGATAATGTACCACCCGGCGCCGGGAGGATCGTTCGACGAGGAAGAATATGAATATATTGAATTGAAAAATATCGGCACGGAATCTCTAGCGCTTGATGGTGTGAAATTTTCTGAAGGAATCAGTTTTGCCTTTGAAAACGGAACCTCCATTCCGGCCGGTGAATATCGACTGTTAGTAAAAAATCAGGTTGCTTTTGAATCACGGCGCCCGGATCTGTCAGGTAAGATTTTTGGCCAATATACAGGCAACCTGGACAACGGCGGAGAGAATATCAAGCTCGACGATCCTACCAACAGTTCTATCCTAGAGTTCAAATATAACGATGATTGGTATGAGATTACCGATGGATTGGGTTTCTCTCTGACGATTCGCGATCCGAATAGTACGGATCTGAATGATTGGGATCGTAAGAGCGGCTGGCGAGCCAGTCTCACCAACGGCGGTTCACCGGGTACGGACGACTCAGCCTATGTGCTGCCGGACAACGCCGTCGTTATCAACGAATTGCTGAGCAACTCCGACGTGGAACCCACAGTCTGGATCGAACTGTATAACACGACGGCTGCTCCAATCGACATCGGCGGTTGGTTCCTCAGCGACGATGCTGACGATCTGAAGAAATACGAAATCGAAGAGAACTATATTTTACCTGCGTATGGCTATGCGGTCTTCTATGAAGATCCGAATTTCGGCAGTACCTCCGATCCGGGTACGAACACACCGTTTGCCTTTAACGAGACGGGCGATAAGGCGTATCTGACCAGCGGCCTGGGCGGCGAGATCACCGGCGTCTATAGCGCCGAGGAAGGATTTGACGCCTCAGAGGCGGATGTGGCCTTCGGTCGCTATATCAAAAGCGAACTGGACGGCGGCGTCAACTTCGTCGCCATGAATTCAAATACGCCCGGTTATGAAAACGACGATCCCAAGATCGGTCCGATCGTCATCACCGAGATTGCCTATCATCCCTACTCCAACGGCGACGCCGAGTACGTGGAGTTGTACAACATCAGCGGTGCGGGTGTGGTCCTGTCCGTGGCGGGCAATCCGGACGCCTCGTGGCGGTTCGTAGATAATCCGGATGATCCCGGTTTGGATTATACCTTCCCGTCGGACGTGTCGCTGACGCTGGGTACGGGTAAATACCTGCTACTGGTGAAGGACTTGGCGGCGTTTACGTCGGTGTTCGGTGCGCCCTCGGGCCCGGATCTCCAGACGACGCTGGAATGGGGTATCGGCAACGGCAGCTTAAGCAACGGCGGCGAGAAACTGGAACTGCAAAAACCGCTGTCGAGCGATCCGAGTTATTATATTCGCGTGGACCGGGTGAATTACGATGATGAAGACCACTGGCCTACCGATCCGGACGGTTCAGACGTCTATTCCCTCCAGCGTTTATACTCCGACCAATACGGCAACGACGTCATCAACTGGATCTGGCTCAATCCCTACCCTATAGCCACTCCCGGCGACGCCAATCCGAATCCGTAAACTTAACAAATGTTCTAATCCAAGCCTGTGTCAACAACGAGAAGGGAGGTTATCATGAGAAAGCTGGTTAGGCTATGGACGCGACCTACATTGGATGGACAAAAACACGTTCTATCTGATTTCTTATGACAAGGATGGTCGAAGAAAACAAAAGGCTCTCGGTCATGCTGACAAACATAAAGCTGAGAAGCAGCGCATGCAATTTGCTAGAGAATTACGAATGGACACCGTCGAGGCTGGCTCTATGAGATACACCGAGTTTCTAAAAGACAGCTTGAAACGTACTCATGGTCCAGGTCAGAGAGAACACTATACTGGTGTATGAGTCAACTATGCGAGAATTTATTGCTGTAGTAGGTGACGTTGATTATCGCTGTATCTGCCATGAATACGGTGAACGATTCATGCAAATATGTTTGAATCGTGGTAATCAACCTGCTACGGTTGCCAAAAAGATTAGTGTTCTAAAACGGCTGTTTCAATGTGCAGTTGAACGCGGACAACTTGAAGAGAATCCTCTTTGTTATATCCATAAACCGAAAGCTGCTCAACACTCTATCCATGTCTATAGTGATCAGGAATGTACACGGTTGGTAAAGGCAGCCCAACAATTACAAATTGGCGCCCCATTCCGATGGGACCTCTTTATTCTCACTGCACTGTGTACGGGCATGCGGCGCGGAGAGTTGCTCAATACCGTTTGGCAAGACATTGATTTTCGAGATGGTAAAGTCAATATCTCACCCAAGCTAGATACGCAGTCTACATGGCTGTGGTACTTAAAGGATACAGATCTAAGAAGCGTTCCTTTGACCGCTGAAGTATTACACCTACTAATAAAACACCAGCAAAACCTATCGAATCAAAATCCCTATATTTTTGTGCCTGTTAAGCGGTATGAGCACATTCAACAGTTACGAAAACAAGGTAAATGGTCTGAACGTAAAGGGCTTTGTCCGGTAAGTAATTTTCGGTACCAGTTCAGAACCATTATGGCCAAGGCCGGTATCGAAAAAGGGGAATTCCATGATTTAAGGCGCACCTGCTTGACAAATTGGCTTGCAAATGGTCCTAGCAAATATGATGTAATGACTATGGCAGGCCACGCTTCATTTGAAACCACGCGACGGTTTTATTTAGCAGTCCGTAAGGATCTTTTGAACCGGGCTAGGAAGGCCAGTTCGGCAGCGCTAAAGTTCATATTTGTTGCAAAGCTGTTGCAGCGAGGAACTGAAGACGGAACTAAGAAAAGCTGAAGGTTGTAAGTTGTTAGAATTTTAATAGTTACAACGCTGCTGGCACAGGCCTTAAATTTTTGTATCAGGTGCTTCAATTCGGCGCGCATTTTTTAAACTTCACTAAAAAAATTGATTAATGTTTATCACATAAAGATTTACGACGCTGGGCGAGTTCGAGGCGTAGCTCGATTTCGGTCGAATTTAAGGTCAAAATTGCGCGCGCAGCGGATCTGTCGATTTAGTTGGTATGGACTTTGCATTGTTTTTTGTTATCATACAGTCCATCAATTAACTACCCTTGGTTGCATGGAGGTAACCGTGATGGATTATTGGGCAAAAGCTCCGATAGATCGTAATCAAATCGCCTTATTTTCACCTACCCTGGACTCCTGGATTCCCGAGGATCATCCTGTTCGGCTGTTTGATGAAATCTTATCCCGCTTAGATTGGTCCAGTTGGGAATCTCACTATGACGGGTGTGTGGGCCAGCCCCCCATTCATCCCAGGATTCTGGCCGGTGTCATCCTTTATGGGATGAGTCAAGGGATCCGTTCCAGTCGCTCTCTGGAGCGAGTCTGTGCGAACTCCCTGGATTACATATGGTTGACGTCGGGCCGCAACCTCGATCATTCCACTCTCTGTGACTTTCGTACCCGGTTCCGACAAGAGCTCAAGGAGGTATTCCGACAAATTGGACGCATTTCGATGGCCATGGGACTAATTCGTTTGAATCAAGTGGGCCTGGATGGTACCCGGATTCGCGCTAACAACAGCCGGAAAAAGGTTGTTTCTGCCGAAACTCTAGAAAAACAACTAGCGGAGTTGGATGAGCAAATTGAAACCATGTTTTCCGAAGCGCAAGCGGTGGATGACCGAGAGCAAGATCTGTTTGGTTCCACCTCAACTCGTTCTTTACCTTGGAAATTCTCGGATCTGCACAAACGCAAGGAAGCCTTGGAAAAGGCTTTGGCCCTGGAGAAGAAGATCCAAGCGCGGCGTCACCGGCACCCCAGAGTATATCGCCAGGTTCCTCGGGTTCCCGTCACCGACCCCGATTCGGCTCTTTTACCGAATAAAGAGGAAGGGATGGCCCCCAACTATACGCCTACGGCGGCCGTGGATAGTCATCGAGGTTTTATTGTGGATACCGATGTAAATGGTGATGGATATGAGTCTCAAACGACCATTCCTTCCGTAGATCGTATTGAAGAGACCTTTGATAAAAAGCCAGAAAAATTTCTCGCCGATAATGCCCATGGCACTGGGAAAAACCTCAAGGAACTGGAAGATCGTGCGATTGAAGCCTATATTCCTCCCCAGAACTGTGCCCCCACAATAGACAACCCTGCGCACCGTGATGATGTAACGAAGCCGGTTCCTCAATCGGAATGGGATCGCCTTCCCCGTAACCGTCAATTCAAAAACAAATTGGATAAATCCGCTTTCGTGTATCAGGCTTCGGAAGATTGTTACTATTGCCCCATGGGACGCAAATTGACCTATGTAGGAGATTATCAGAACAAAAGAACGTTTCGTCACGTTCTCGTTCGGAAATATCTTTGTCCCTCGTGCGATCCTTGTGCTCTGGCTGGTGAGTGTTTGATCGGTCGTGCCCAACAACGAGCAATCACCCATGATGAATATGAACCATCGCGTCAGAACATGCGGAAACGTCTGGACACCACCGCGGGGAAGGGAATTTATAACTGTCGTCAGTGGATTTGCGAAACTTCATTTGCCTTGATCAAGGGGTACCTGAAATTTCGACAATTCCTCGTTAGGGGATTAGAAAAAGTCAAAACCGAGTGGCTTTGGGTCTGTACCTCGTTCAATTTATCCAAGCTGGTTCGGGAAATCGCTCGCATGCGAACGAAATTCAGTGCCATGATTGGATGAAATCCACCAAAAAATCCCTGCGCGTAGAGAAAATAGGAGGGTAAAACAGTGCCAAACAGATATTTTTCGAGGGGAGGGCAACTTGTAACTTATCGGGAAGAAGAATTGTAAGTTATTTACCCGAAATGAGATATTTTCGTTTCTGACGAATCCTCAATGCACGACTAAATCGACAGATCCGCAGCGCGGCAGATGGCTCGGGTTGATTCCTTTCATAACCGATGCCAAAATTCAGGGATTATTCGGATAGGCTCTTACAATGCGAACTCTCTACTAGATAGACCAGTCATCCTTTGGAGATAAAAATAAAACCATAAAAGCAACAGCCACTATAATTTATACTTGAACTATGTAGCATCATCGTTCCCAATTAATAAGTCTTATCGCTTTTTTTCAATTGTAATGGAACACCTCTTCCATCTCAGCCCACCATTCGCCGTCGGCGATGTCGGGCAGGGGCTGCTGGCAAGGCTTACAGAGAGCCCACCATTTTTGGGTAGTCGGATCAGAGGCCATTTTATTCATATCCGCCGTAAAATCTTCACCCACATATTCAAAATAGCTGAACAGGTAATAGTTACCGTCCGGGAGTTTGCGGAGATAAATCGAGTAGTTCTGAATATTACACTGATGAATCATATCCAGCACTTCCAGCCATACTTCCGCATGAAGTTTCTTATATTCTGCGATCTTTTCTTCCCGAAGTTCAATGACGCTGCCATAACGTTCCATAGCACTTATTTCCCTTCACCAAGATAGTTTCCATAGCCGATAATTATCGCCGCGATCACAATCACGAGCATACCGCCATGAACGATCCTCCGAGGCAGGGCGCTGGCGCCTTCCCATTCCCGGAAAAGTTTTCCGTAGATATTACTGAAAAGAATCAGCAATGACATGTGAATTACCCAACTGGTGAATTTGAACGTATCGCCGAGGAAAAGATGGGCCATTCCATAGAAAAAGAACTGCAGGTACCAGAACAATCCACTGAAAAAGGCCATGAGGTAATAGAGCGGCAGGCCGCCGTACGCATCGCCCGGCAGGCGGACAAACTGGGTGACGGTACGGTTCCTCCGGATTAACCAGATACACCAGATCAGGTTGGTTACCCATGCGCCCCCGTGGGAAAAAGGATAGACAACATTGCTGGCCAGAAGTTCGGGCGCGCCATTTACCGCGGCGGCCTGGGCCAACGGCTCCCCCGCCTGAAGCGCATACTGGAACATCGCGGAAAGGACACCCGCAACGATAACCATCGGCACGCCGCGCTTGAACGAAAAGGACTGTGCCGAGGAATTACCGGATCGTTCGCGTAGAAATCCGGCGTAGCCACATATAAAGATACCGGATACCGCCAGTACGATCCCTCCCAACACAATCAAGCCGATTCGATTATTAAACAGGGTATCAAGCTTATAAACAAATCCGTCGTTAGGCGCCCAGAATAAGGGCAGGATCGTACCCAGAGTGGCCGAGATCCCGATGGCGAGGGAATACGTCAGGGAAAAACCGACGTATCGAATGGCCAAACCGAAGGCCAATCCCCCCGTTCCGTACACAACGCCCCAGAGGAACGACTTGAGCATTACATCCTTCGGACAGGTACTCAAAAACTGAAAATAATCCGGCATGGTCAACAAGGCCAGCACCGCACCCGCCAGCGGAAGAAGGAACCAGGCAAACGTAGCCTGACTGATCCAGTAGATTTCCCAAGCCCATAGCTTGGTTTTCTTTTGCGGGGTATAGCAACTGGCCGCGAATAAAGCGCCCACGCTGTGTAATCCTATACCCAGAAATGAATTTGCTGTAATCATGTAAGGTTTAATCTTTCATGATAATTAGGTCTTTACGACGAGACTCAGGAGTAACACTTAAATTGATAACATCCCCACCTCGAACCACACCTTGAACGATAGTTCGATAAGGTGCATGCAGTTTAAACTCAACATCCCACTGTTTCGGCCAGGCCGGCAACAGATAAATCATTTTACCATCGGTCTGCATCAACATGCTCTGGAATGCTTTCATTAGTACGCTTCCATGATCCTGATCGGGTATCCAGTCATAGTTGGGACCCCAAAAAACGCAAAATCGCGAACCTTTATGGAAGTTGCGGGCGCGTCCTGCCAAATACTCCCTTGCCTGGTCGGTCAAGCCTAAATAGGCCATGAAGATATCATCCTGCCGCCAGCCAAAATTGCCTTTATCCCAGCGATGTTTCAGTGCCTCGATAGCCAGATCCAGGTCGGGTTTCCCGATAGCAAACTGCCGGAAGGGATAGACCGCATAAAGCTCCGGATTTTCAATATTGCGTTTCTGAGCAAACTTTTCCGCCGGCGCCAGCATTCGCACCCCGTCTTTTTCCCGGATGGGAATATCAGGTAGTTTCATTCGAGCGGCCTGCCAATATATCCGCTCTTTGTTTGTGATCAGCCTCTCCGGCAGTTCCAATATTCGACGCGTCATTGCCCGCAGACCCGCCGCCTCCGGCATCGGATTGGTGCATTCCCACCAGGTCTCCACCGCCTGCGACGGATGCATGACCAGCTTACCATCGGCCCCTGTTTGGTAATAGTTCTCAAAAAAGAGCATGACCTCCTTGGCCAAAGGTAAGATTTTTTCCCGCAGGAATGACTCCTCTTGCGTGTGCTCATAATAATCGAGCATTAGGCACACTAATTCCGGACCGGCCACCCATTCCCACTTATGCCACCCGCTTACCTGTAACTTATCCTTACGCGTTTCAAAAGGTTCCCAACCATAGGTATCGCTGAATACCGCGCCCCAGAAATAGATACATTCGGGAAAATATGCACCCTCATGACCGAAATAGCGCCGGGTGCGATATTTCGACAGCTTGAATACGTCGTCACCGTACATGCGAAACAGTGGCTGCATTAAATCGAAATCCCCGGACGCACACATACTGATATAGGG
>CAZNQT010000096.1:0-11374 GCA_964574885.1 uncultured Pirellulales bacterium | reverse complement strand
CATCATGGCCGTTGGTTCGCTTCCTGAGGCTTCGGGGAAAACGGAGATCGACGCTGCCGGGTTGGCGGTGGCGCCGGGATTCATCAATATGCTTAGTTGGGCGGGGAAATCCCTGATAGTGAATGGCCTCGCCCAAAGCGATATCCGTCAGGGAATCACGCTGGAAGTCATGGGCGAAGGAATGTCTATGGGGCCTTTGAATGATGCCATGAAGAAAGAAATGCAGCGTGAACTCAATGGTCCCGTTCCCTGGACCACCCTCGGCAAGTATTTGGAATTTCTGGTGCGGCGGGGAGTATCAACCAATGTCGCATCCTTCGTAGGCAACGCCACCGTTCGTCGGTACGTCATGGGACGCGAGCATCGTACGCCGACGCCGAACGAGTTGGACCGGATGCGCCTATTGGTACGTCAGGCGATGGAAGAGGGTGCTCTCGGCATCAGCTCGGCGCTCATTTATGTTCCCAGCTTATACGCCGACACGAAGGAGTTGATCGCTCTGGCGGGAGTGGCGGCGGAATACGGAGGGATGTATATCTCGCATATTCGAAACGAAGGCAACCGCCTCCTGGAATCGGCGGACGAACTCATTACGATTGCCCGTAAGGCCAACATCCGGGCGGAATTTTATCATTTGAAAGCCGCAGGAAAATCAAACCATCAAAAACTGGATAGGTTAATTCAGAAGATCGAAACCGCTCGCGCTCAGGGACTACATATCACCGCTAATATGTATCCCTATACTGCTGCGGCAACCGGGCTGAATGTCACGATGCCTCCCTGGGTGCAAGAAGGCGGGGATCGGGCCAGAGCTCGGCGATTGAAAAATCCGGAAATGCGTAAACGTATCCGGCGCGAAATGCTCACTCCCTCCGACCAGTGGGAGAATATCTATCTGGCGGTGGGATCTCCCGATAACATTCTTCTCATCGGTTTTCGCAATAAGAACCTCAGGATGTTTACCGGCAAAACCCTGGCGCAAGTGGCAGCCCTGCGCGGGACGTCTCCCGAGGAAACCATTATGGATTTAATCCTGGAAGATAATAGCCGTGTGGACGCCGTTTTCTTTTCCATGTCCGAGGAAAATGTACGAAAGAAAATCGCCCTGCCCTGGATGAGCTTTGGCTCGGACGAAGAGGCGTTGGCGCCCAAAGGAGTCTTTTTAGAATCGAATCCGCACCCCCGTGCCTACGGTACATTTGCGCGAGTTCTCGGCATGTACGTACGCGAAGAAAAGACCATTCCGCTCGAAGCCGCGATTCGTCGATTCACCTCGCTGCCAGCGGAAAACCTTCGGCTGAAACGCCGTGGAGCTTTGAAGCCGGGATTCTTCGCCGATGTTGTCGTCTTCAATCCTGCTACAATTCGAGACCGGGCAACGTATGAAAATCCCCATCAGTATGCCGCCGGCGTGGTGCACGTTTTCGTCAATGGCGTGCCCGTGCTGCACAATGGAAACCATACCGGCGCCAAGCCTGGTCGTGTTGTGCGGGGGCCGGGTTGGCAAAATTCTTTCAAAAATTGATCCAAATGGGTTCGGATTTTTCCAAAAGCTGGATACGCAGGGAAGATCATATGTTCATATATTACTGTAAATAAAACACTTATGATTATACCCATTTTTTCTGAAAAATTTTCACATCTGATTTGACATCTACTACGATATGTAGTACTATTGCTTAGAGTAGAATGTAAGAAACGTTAGAATTAGAAGGATCCTCCTATGAGTAAAAGATCTCTCGAAACTCTCGGCGAATTGCAGCGGACGGTATTGGAAATCATCTGGCAACTGGGCCAGGCCAGCGTCCATCAGGTTCGCGAACATCTGAATCATCAGAAAAAATTGGCCTACACAACGGTTCTTACCGCACTGCAAAAACTGGAAAAGGCCGGCTGGCTCAACCATCGCGCCGAGGGAAAAAGTTACGTCTATTCCCCCACCCGCACTCGCGAAGAAGCCGGCGCTCGTTCCGTACGACGATTTATGAAACAGGTCTTTGACGACGACGCCGTATCTCTCTTCCAGCATCTGATTCAGGAAACCAATCTTTCCGACGAAGAACTCAACCAACTCCGTGAGATGATCGAGCAAAAACGAAAGGAGGCAAACCATGGGGAATGATTCGCTGCTGCCTAATCTGGCCTGCCTGCACTGGTTCTGGCAGAGTACTCTCTGTATCGGAATTGGACTTTTAGGTAGTATCCTCCTACGGCAGCGTCCTACGCGCGCCCATCAGGTCTTATTCTGGTCGATGACGGCTGCCATAATCCTGCCGGTCCTGAGTGCCCTGGTCAAACATTATAACCTGGGACTTATACCACCGGAAACCAATCAGACTACAACGGCTTCTACATCCATACCTTCGTCTCCGGAACCACTGGTGGAATTGGCTCCACCCAACACAATGACTGCATACCTGGAAAAAGTACCAGCGATTCACTGGGAACCAACGGTTGAGCAGACATCGATGGTTACGGATATGTACAGTACGCCGTTAGCCGAAGAAACCTATTCTGCAAAGTTGACAGACAATTCGGCTGCTCAAACTTCACCTCCAATTCCCACGTCTCTATCGATTCTTCCGATGGAGAAAAAATCTATTCCCTGGACCTTCGGGGTTATCGGTGGCTGGATATTGATTACCGCAATTCTATTGAGCCGCCTTCTTCTGAACTTTATCCGGGGATTTCGACTCCTATATATATCCCAACCAATAGATTTACTGTGCATCAAACAGGCATTGCATCGAGCCAAATCGAAATTACGAATCCGCCAACCCGTACGAATATTCCAGAGTAACCGTATCAAAACACCAGTAATTTGGTGTTGGTTCTCATGTCCCATCCTGCTGATTCCCGAACAAATAGATCAATCGGATAAAAAAATTGATTGGGTCAGTGTTTTCTGTCACGAATTGGCTCATTGGAAACGACACGATCACTGGTGCTGCCTGATTGCGGAACTTTTAGTATGTATCTTCTGGCCGAATCCTCTTGTCTGGTGGGCGAAGCAGCGTCTGATTCGGCTCAGCGAACACGCGTGCGATGATTGGGTTGTCGCGGCCGGACAATCCAAAACCGATTATGCGGATTCCCTGCTCAATCTTGTACCGCAGGGACGAATGACTCTGGTACCTACTGTGATTGGAGGTAAAAAAGAGATGAAAAATCGAATCAAAAGAATCATACAGGATCGTGCGGACAATCCCCGCCTCAGTGCCCGCTGGACCGGGCTGTTCGTTGTTCTGGCGCTCGGATCGGCCCTGGGTCTTGCCTTGACCCAGACCCGCGCTGCCGAGCGTGACGAAGACCAAGACCGAATTACGAGAGAGAAAGACGAAGAAAGAATTAACCATCCCGAAGAACGGGAGCGCGAAGAACGAGAGGCTCGCTTTCAACATTTGAGCCGTGAATTAGAGGAACTCAAGGATGCGAAACGTAACACGGAACGGCGACTCAAAGGTCTTCAAGACGGACAAGATGAGGAAGCGCGGGAACTGCAGGAACAATTGCGCCGAATCCAAAGAGAGATGACCGACGTCAAGCGATCGTTATATGAGTCCACACGTGAAAAGCAGGGCGACCGGGAGCGTGAACACGCCGAGCGTGCCGAACGTCGGCAGGCCCTCGCTCGAGAAATGCAGGAATTCCGGGAACGGGCCGAAGATATCGAACACGAAATGAAAGAATTAGGCGACCGACATCCGGATAGGAGACAAGAACTTCAAAACGAACAGCGCGAAATCCATGAACATATGAATAACCTCGAACGAGATATGCAAGGTTTCGACCGAGAACGAGCCGAACTGCGAGATCGGGAAATGCACGAGCAGGAAATGGCTCGAGAAAGATGGATACAAGAACGGCACGAGTTGGAACAAAGGTCCCAGGAAATTCGACACGCCCTGAAAGAGCTTGGCGACGAGAATCCGGAACAACGCCGGAACCTCGAACGTGAACTCGACAAAATTCAGAAAGTCATGCACCAACTTGAACGAAAAACACACAAACTTGAACAAAAACGTCATGCGATGATGGAACGAGATTTGCAGGAGCGCGAAGCGCATCAAGAAGAGTTGATGATCCGTCGTAAAAATCTGCAGGAACGGCTGGAACAGCTCGAACGCGAACGGAAAGAAACCGACAATGATGAAAAAACCTATCAGTTCAAACGCGAAATTAAGCAGGCGGCGGCCGAACTACGTGAAATAGAAAATCAATTGCAGCAGGAACGGCCTGACCGCGAACCATCCGAACGGCTGGAAATGGAGCGCCATCTGGCCGATCTTAAAAACGAAATCCGTCATTTGGCAGAAGCGGGTAAGCACGACCAGGCGGAACAACTCGAACGTGAATTTAGACAGGCCCAATCGGAACTGCAGCAAGCGGAAATCCAACTGAAACAAGATCGAATGCAGATGTTACAGCGTCTGGACGAAATAAAAAAAGAAATGATGCTTGCACGGCAACAAGATAAACAAGACGAAGTCGAACACCTGGAACGCGAAACCCAGGAAATCCAACAGCGACTGAAAGAACAGCCCACCCTCCCACGACTTCCTCGGAAGCCGGACATGCTGGAACGCAACTCGCGTCGGAGGATGTCCGCCGAACCGCGTCCCGAACTGGAAGCGCAAATTCGGGAACTGCAGGGCCAGGTGAATGAAATGCGCCAGGAAATGAAAGAAATCCGCGGCCTCCTGCGCGAATTGCTGGAACAAAAACGCGAACGTCAATTCTAATAAAACGATTCATCCAGAATCAGACAAGACCATACCCCTCGTGTAACACCGAGGGGTATTATTATGTATATCGATTAGCGACAATAAAATGTACCTGCCTTGTTGCCTCAGCTATGAATATTGCCATAAAGTTTGCGATAGCTCAATAGTATGAAAGTTTTTGTATCGGGTTGGCTGCTTGGCGGTATGTCGTTGTTTTTTATGGATGTGTTTGTCTTGCTCCAGGATCTGTCGGAAAAATTCCTACCAAGGAAGAATCGTTAATATACTTTCATTTGTTTTATATTAAGCCAACGGATTGTTGGGGCAGCCAACATTTTCGACCATCCGGTAAATTGATGTGGTACCAGTCTTCACGTTTTTCGATTAGTTCAAATTCCGTGCCGGCGTGTAAGGGCGTTTCAAAGCTGGGTTGATAGGTTTCGCTGTTCCCTTTACGGGCAATAACTTCGTTAGCCAGAATCACGCCATCGATATTGTTTGCTTGGCTCAGAGCTTGCACGAAAAGAGAACCCATAAAGAGTAGGGAAATAAATACACTTATGCCCATTAGCCAGAAGAACACGTATTTCTTCCAGAACAAGCGAACTGAAGCAACGATACAAAAGAAAATAAAACATAATGTAAATAATATCAATTGAGTCTTAGCGGAGAGATCATAATGCCAAAACAGCAGGGTTTTTAATATTTTCGTTTGCTGCTGTTCTTCAATTTGATCGGTTCGCTTACTGCGCGCATATTCCAGATTTTGCTGGAGATTTGCATCATTCGGAATAAGTTGTTGGGCACGGCGATAATATAAGATGGCGGAACCAATGTCGCCTATACGAAAATACGCGTTGCCAATATTATAGTACAGTTTCCCGTTCTTAATGTTTCCTTCCTGGGCGATTCGCTCTAACCGTAAAGCAGCTTTGCGATAGAGGTCTTTGGCTTGTTCCGGATCGGTAGCGGTCATATCCGCAGCTTGGCGAAAGTATTGTTTAGCCTCAGTGAATAAGTCGATCAACTGCTCACGGCTGAGTGTTTTGGCGTCGGCCTGCAGGGGCAGCAATGCCGGACAGGTCAAAACGGCTAAAAAAAGGATATGCCGTCTCCAACTCATTTCAGCTTTCCCTCCAACGATCGAGCGAGAGATAACGCCTGGCTACAATGTCGTTCTATGGTGGCACGATCCGAAAGATGACCGGCGTAATGGGCCGCTTCGCAATCAGCGAAAAGCGCCTCAATATTCCTGAGTGTTTCTGTCTCCACTCCCTTCAATCGAAGTGTTTCTTCGATGTCCCGAAACGTAATGGCGCCGGAATTGAGTCGTAATTTTTTCCCGATGTAATTTTGAAAACTTTCCAGAATCTGCCGGACGGCTTGCGTTGGTTCTGTTTTGTCCAACAGTTTTAAATCCTTCCGCAGAGCGCCGAGCGCTCCTTTGGCCTGTCGTTTATCCGGATCCGCTTTGGCGCGACGGATGGTTACGGTGGTTACCAGCAGACTCAAATAAACCGCTAACGGTCCCAAAGTAAGTCCCAGCCAGACTGGCGAACGAATCAGAGTCGTCAGGCCATATTGCTGATTTTCAAGAACGCTGAGATCTTCATAGTTATAGGCGATCCCCTTACTCCATTCCTTCAATTCACTTTTCACGGGGGGTAACGCTGTGCCTTCAGCGTCCTGGGCCGTAACAATCCGGGTGCCCTTGATCGAAACAGGAATCGGTTTAGTACGGGCGATCTGGTATTGTTTTTTTTCGGTATCGAAATAAGCCAGTTCGATCGGCGGAATGGCCTGAACGTCCGGATGGAGGGCGCGAATGGTTTGCGTAAAGATTTTCGCGTTTCCTTCGATCTTCCCTTCCGCCATTTCCTCAGGGATCTTAAAGTCGCGGGCCAGGTCGGATTGACTCTTCAAGGGAGGCAATTCAATGTCCTTTAAGTACGCCGACCCCGTCAAAGTAATTGTCAGGGTAATGGGTTCCCCGACGTTGGCTTCGGTGGGCGAGGCGGCGGCCTGCAAATGATAGGTTCCTACCAGGCCGGTAAAATTCGCCGGTCGGCCTTCCACCGGTACGTCCAGAACCTCCAGGCTGACCGAATTGGAGGGGATGACCTTTTTTTTATACACGCCTCGGCGCCCCATCCCGAAGAAATCATCGGAAAAGATGTCATCGAACGGGCTGCTCCGGCCTCGATAGCCGATCAACGCTTCAAAGGCAACCGTAGCCTCGGCGATTGAGAACACTCCGGCTTGCCGGGGCGCCAATACTTGTCGGAAGGTAATGGTAGTATACTTCTTTCCGTCCAGGGACGCCTGATCCGCCTGGGCAATGATTTCTTTGCCGCTCACGGTTAAGCGATAATACTTTTTCCGGGGATCTCTTACGAGTTCCGGATCGTAAACTCTGAAGCGCGAATCCGCCAGCAGCGGTAAAGAAAATTCCGGATTTCTCACTTCGGTGCCGAGATACCAGGTAACGGTAAGCGTAATCGGTTCTCCCACGTATCCTTTGGTCTTGGAGAGAGACAGGCGCAGCTTAAAATCGTCAGTTTCTTTCGGTTCGCTGACTCGAATCGGTATGGAACGAGTGCGATAGACTTTCCCTTCCACATTCACTTTGATCGAGGGAATCGTTAATGATCCTGTTTTGAGCGGCGTCAATCGATAGGAAAATACATACCCTTTATTTACGATAATCCTTTCTTGCCTATTGATGTTAATTCGAAAGTTACTGTTATTTGTTTCTCCACCTAAATATTTTACCTGGAAATCGGTTAGGCCCGCGAGATCCGGTTCCGATGGTTTATCGTTGCCATTAATTTGAATTTGTAGGACCAGGGTCTCGCCTCGAAAGACTTCCTGCGCGCTGACGGCGGCCCTCACGGATACTTGCTGTGCGTATAGCGACGGAAGAGACACAAACAGTAATCCAAAGTTTGTCAGGAGAGAAAATTTTAAACGTAAATTTTTCTGCACGTTTACCAATCCTTATCCACCGGATGATATTGACCGGGGCCTTGCGGTTGCCGATTTCGCTTGTTTTCTTTTTCTTCGTTCAAGATATCCCGAGCGTTTTTATCCCGCGGCTGTATTTGGGGTTGAGGCTGGGGCTGTTGATTCTGGTCTTGCTTTTGCTCCTGATTCGAAGGCGCAGGTTTATTCTCATCTTTACCGGATAAGGCGTCCAGGGCTTTTTGCATATTTTGTCTCGCCTTTTGCTGATCCGGTTGCGCCGATTCGAGTTGTTCCTTACGCAGATGCTGTTCGGCAGTAGCCTGCTCCGTAACTGCTTGCTCAAGGTGTTTTTGAGCCTCGTCCTGAGGCGAAGGCTTCGCTTGAGACTGGTTCGTAGGTTGCGGCGGCGGTTGTTGCTGTGATAACTTCTCGGACACCCCCTTGGTTTGGTCTTTGATGTTTTTTTGCTCCTCGGCGAGTTGCTGGGTTTGTTTTTGCACTTCGGAAGTTTTACCTTCCTTATTCTTCTTCTCGGTCAGCTTCTGATTCTGCTCAACCGCCTGTTGTTGTTGCTCGATAAGTTGTTTCAATTGTTCCTGGATTTGCTTTTGCTGTTCCTGTTGTTTTTTTTGTTCTTCCGCCTGTTTTTTCAATTTGTCCATAATATCCTTCATAATCAAACGGGCGATTTCGATGTTGTGTGCGGCGTCTTTCAAATCGGGATCTCGCTTCAGGGCGTCCTGGTAGTGTTTGATGGCGGTTTGATAGGCGGTTAGGGCTTTTTGCAGGTCGCTGTCTTTCTGTCGCTGCCCCTGCCGGAACAGCGTGTTGCCCAGGTTATAGTCACAACGGGCTTCCAATTTGAGATCTTTCGTTTTCAGGGCAGCGGTCTCAAACATTTCCTTCGCCTTATCGTAATCCTCCTGCCGATAGAATACGTCCCCCTTATTATAATAGATTTCCGGTGACTCCGGACTCTCCACGGAAGCTTTGTCATAGGCTTGCAGCGCTTTGTCGAACTCGCCGTTTTTCAGAGCCGTATTCCCCTCTTCGATGAGTTCCCGGACGTTCGCCGCTTGCAACGGACAAATTACACCGAATAGCATCAACAAAATGGTTAGAATTCCAATCCCGGTTATCCGTCTCATGTCTGGATTCTCCGTTTCCGTTCTGTGATAACCATTTCCAGGCACAACAATCCGAAGGCCAGGGCAATAAATATTTGGTATTTTTCTTCGTACTGTTCGATGGTTTTCGCCTGCAGTTCTTTGGCTTCCGACTTGGCAATCACCTTTTCATATACATCTCCCAGGTCTATCGTACCGGTGGCAACATTATAGTATTGGCCGCCGGGGGTGGCGTTGACCATTTGGCGCAGGGTGTCGGCGTCCAGCTTGGTCCACACTTCCTGCTGTTCTTTGTTCTTCAGGAAGGTCCGTCGGCCGGATTCGTCGGTGATCGGAATTCGTTGTCCCTGTTGTTCGTCGCCTAGCCCGATGGCGATAATTCGGATTCCGCGCTGGCCGGCCTCGGCGGCCGCCTCCTGCGGGAAACTGCCGTGATCCTCGCCATCGGTGATCAGAATAATATCCTTATATTTTTTTTCCAGATCGTCAAACACATCATCCAGAGTTTTTCTCACGGCGTCGCCGATCATCGTGCCGCCTCGATTGATACTGTGGACGGAAATATCTTCCAGCATCATACGAAAAAAACCATAGTCCAACGTAAGTGGGCATTTGACCGTGGCCGTGCCGGCAAACGCCACCAGGGCGACGCGATCCCCTTGGAGCCGTTCGACGCAATCCCGAATCGCCAGTTTGGCATGTTCCAGCCGATTGGGTTTGAGGTCGTCGGCGAGCATACTTTTCGACACGTCCAGGATAAAGACCACGTCTCGCCCTTTGCGTTCGATGGTTTTCGGTTGAATATTCCAGCCGGGCCGCGTCAGGGCAAATACAATCAAACCAACGGCGACAAGAATCGCAACTGCCTTCCAGCGCCGGCGGGTGGTACTCGTACTGATGTTGATTTGTTTTAACAGATCGGTTTCGGCAAATAACGCCAGCGTTTTGCGCCGGCGGTACCTGGCGTACAGATATAACGCCGCGATGAGCGGCAGCAACCACAGCAAATAGAGCATTTTTATATTGATTAAATGAACCGCGATCATGGAATCCTCCGAAATACCGTACAACTCAGCAGGCTTTCCAGGGCGAGCAGCCCCAAGGCCGCCAGCGCAAAAGGCACAAACAGTTCGCGATAATCCAGGTACCGGACCGATTCGATTTCACTTTTTTCCTGATGATCGATTTGCTCGTATATCTTGCGGAGCGATTCGGCGTCTTCGGCCAGCCAGCTTTCCTCGCCCGTTGCTTGAGCCACGTCCTGTAACGTATGCATATCCACTCCAGAGCCCATGGCCACCTTGCGTTCGCCAAACGGAGTCTGAATAGTGAAAATTCCTTCTTGCCCGCCTACGCCGATGGCATAGATTTTTATCCCCCACTCTTTGGCCAATTTCGCTGCTTCCAGGGGCAGACGTTTGCCGGCGTTATTTTGACCGTCGGTAAGCAGTATGATGACTTTACTTTTGATTTTGTACTTGTCTTTATCCTCTTTGGTTTGTTGTGCTAAGGTTTCTTCGGCAGTTTTCAACCGAGCCGCCGCTAACGCCAACGCATCGCCGATCGCCGTGCCGTCTTCGCTCCGACGCTCCACCAATTTAACCTTTTCCAAAAAAAGATTCAGGGCGCCGTGTGCCAGGGTCAGCGGACATACCGTATCGGCATAGCGTGCGAAGGTGATCATTCCGATCAGATCGTTAGGCCGGCCTTCCAGTTCCTCGCCGTTGCCCTGGACGAATTCTGCAAAAACCTTCTTGACCACTTCCAGCCGTTTCTGTTTGTCGCCGGCGTAGTCCATTTCCGCCCCCATACTGCCGGAACGGTCCACCACCATCTCAATCGCTACCCCTTTACTGACGATATGAATTTGTTCCTTGCCTTTCTGAGGCCGGGCCAGCGCCGCCACTAACAAGATCAGCGCCAAAATACGCAGTATCGTCGGCGTCAATAAGATGCGCTGCCGCCAGGAGCGCCCGGCATGCGCCGCATGTCCTGTCGAAGAAAATCGCAGACTCCCCCGACGTCTCCGCCGGTACTGAACGTACAGAAGCAGAGGTATCGCCAATAATAATAACCATGCCCAGTGCGTCGCAAAGTTCATCTCAGAGTCCTGATTCTATTCATCCTTCTCGTTTAGGCCGCCTGCGTTTCGGCCACCAGCGCTGCGGCGGATTCGGTTTCCACGATAAACCGCTTACAGGCGTCAAACGTCTTTTGTACGTCTTCCGTGGTGGGTTGATGTTCCGCGAATTTCACTAAATCACAATGCTGCATATAGTCTTTCAGCAATTGCTTATGCTCGGCTTGCAGTGTATTGCTGTTTCGTAACTCCTCCAGAAATTCTTCGCTGGTGCGCTCCGGGGCATGCAGACCGAAACGGTTTTCTATGTAATGCCGCAGAATATCCGTGAGTTTATAGTAAAACAATTTTACTTGCTCCTGATCGAGTAGCTTCTCGGCCAGTAGTGTTTCCAATTCGCGATAAGCCAGTTCGTGCGCCGGAATCTTCGCCATGACGAACGCATCTTCCCGACGCCGTTTCCACCACACGATAAACAG
>CAZNQT010000095.1:0-11472 GCA_964574885.1 uncultured Pirellulales bacterium | reverse complement strand
GGATGTGCCATGGCCACCCTGGTCCTGGGTATTCAGCAGAGATTCTACGAGCCGGCGCAAGGAATCTTCCCCTTCCCCGCGGACCACGTAATCGACATTCGGATCGGCCTGGGTTTGTTCCGGCAGGATGGTCGCATGCACGCCCCCGAAAACGGTCGGAATATTTTTTTCTTTCACCCGCGCAGCCAATGCAAGTGCGTGCCTGATCTGCGGACCCGTCATGATGGAAAATCCTACGCAGATCGGCCCCTGTTCCAACAACATTTCAAATCGGCAGGGATCATCCACACGCTGATCGAAGATTGCTACGGCATAATCTTTCAAACACGACGCCAGGTACAATAGCGACAGCGGCGGATACAAACTGACGTTTTTCGCCTCCGAACCGACCTTCGGATAGACCAGTAGAATTTTGATCTTCTGCCGTTCCGCCGTTGCGGGCTGTAAACAAATATAATCGTTCATCTCGAAAAAATCAAATACCAGCCCCCGGCGTCCACCGGGAGTTGATGATCCTGTGGTTACGTTTTAGTTGGTAGGGCGTGCTCTGCACACCTTAACATCTTAAATCATCTGAATCAGACAGCGGCCGATCGTCCCGGACTTCGTCAGTTCGACGCCCTCGTTGATGTCATCCAGACAAACCGTATGGCTGATCAGTTCATCGAGTTTCAGTTTATCCTGTTCATATAAAGTGAGATACCTGGGGATATCCCGGTCCGGTACAACTCCGCCTCCGAAAGAGCCGGTCAACGCACATTGTCGATGAATCGCCAGCGGATTCAAGGTTACCTGTGCATCGGCGGGCGGCACCGCGACCAGATACACCGCGCCCGGCAGCGACGCCGACCGGACCGCCAATTCAAAGACCGCCGGATCAGGCGACGTAACTATCACTACCTCCGCGCCGAGATCGCCAGTAATCGTTTTAACGGTCTCGAACACATCCGTCGTCTCGGCATGGATCGTGTGACTGGCGCCGAACGTTTTAGCCATCTCCAGACTCTCCGAGTTGGCGTCGATGGCAATTATGGGATGCGCACTCACTAACCGGGCGCCCTGGACGGCATTGAGTCCCACGCCGCCGCAGCCGAAGATCGCTACCGATTGGCCGGGCCGAACGTTCGCCTCATTCACAGCCACTCCTACCCCCGTCGTCACGGCACAACCTAACAACGCCGCCGCCTGCATATTCGTTTGCGCGGGAATCACTGTCATACGATTTTCCGATATGACGCCGTATTCGTTAAAGGTAGTAATCCATCCGGCATTCACTCGCCGTTCGTTACGCGCGTAGAAAGGCGTGTCGGCGTCGATCCCCTTGCCCTTAACCCAGTGCAATACCACCCGGTCGCCTACCGCCGCGGTTTTTACACCCGGACCGATATCAACCACTTCCCCGCTGCCTTCGTGACCCAGCAGGTGCGGCAGATACGGATCGCTCCCTCCGCTGCCTTGAATCTCTTCAATCTGTTTGCCGCAGATCCCGCTGTAGTGAATCCGCACCAATACCTGCCCCGCCTGCAACGGCCCCTCAAATACCACCTCCCCGATTGTCAGTGGTGTATTATTTTTCTCCAGGATCGCCGCTTTAAATTGTAAAGGATAACTAACCGCCATCATTTCCCTTTTGCTTTCCACCTTCCACTTTCCACTTTCCACTAAATCATTTTACATCGTTCCCCCATCGACGTTAATTAACGCTCCCTGTCCGAACGTTACCTGTTCCGACGCCATGAACAATACGAACGGAGCGATTTCTTCCGTCGTTCCGAGTCGGCCGACTGCGTGATGATGACGCAGGAAATCCGCCATCATCTCCGGCTTGGTTTCCTGCACCCGGTCCCAGTGCCCCCCGGGGGCATAGACCGCACCCGGCAGAATCGCCGACACGACTACGCCGTCCGGCGCTACTGCCCGACCCAGCACCTTGGTATAGGCATTCAAATACGCTTTCGACGGACCATACCCACAGGAACCGCGCAAATCCTGAGCCGCGATGGAGGAAATATGAATGATGCGCCCCCACTGTTTTTTCCGCATCGCCGGAATAACCAGCGCGTTGATCTCGATCGCAATCCCCACGTTAAATTTCCACACGCGCAGCCAGTCTGTCGGCGATGCGAGCGGATTTTTCATCCCCAGGGTGCCGCCGACGTTGTGCACTACGATCTCAAACTCGTCTTGCGGCTCGGTGAGTTCCCGGAGAGCTTTAGTAGGAGCACCTTCTTCCATTAAGTCCAGGGCGCAATAGGAGTGTCCTTTTCCCGTTCCTCCCATTTCCGCAACGACTTCCTGCAGTTCTTTTTCCCGCCGGGCGATGACCGCCACTCGGCATCCTTCCCGCGCAAAGGACTGCGCAATCGCCCGGCCGATCCCCTGACTCGCACCCGTTACCAATACCCGTTTATCCGCAATCCCTAAATCCATGATTTCCTGAAAATTCTACACGCGTAAATATCCCGCTCTTGAATCCGTGATCCATTGATCCACCAGTCCCCCAAACGCCTGAGGGGCGGCATACGGATCATAGACCGACATATGGATTAACTGCATGACTTGTATATCGTCCTGGCCGCAGCAGTGACTCGGACCCAAAAACCGAAAATAGTCGTTCGCACCGGTACCGAGGAATTTTACATTAAGTTCCTGCTGCACCACGTCATTGCGGATCTGCTCCAGACAGCGAAAGGCCAGGAACGTTACGATGGTATAGAAAATCGGGATCAGTCCCGACAGGCTCATACCCGCCGCGATCCCCGTACTGCCCGGTTCCATGATCCCGCAGTTGATCACACGGTCGGGAAACTCCTCCCGCAATCGATCGATCGCCCCGAATCCCATATCGCCCGCCAGTAAATAATATCGCTCATCCGCACGGAAATACGGCACTAACGTATTGATAATCTCTTTACGATAATTTAGCATACATTTTCTACTTTTAACATTTCACTTTTCTTCAGTTCTGCTTCCGTCGGGACTCGAAAATGAAACTTCGCCACGTTCTCCATACATTTTAACCCGTACCCCTTCACGGTCTGCGCCACGATCAGATTCGGAGTATTCCGTCGATTCGCTTTCGACTCTCGAATCTGTTGCGCCAATTGTTCCACATCATGTCCCGGACAAACTCGCGGCGCAAGACCGAATCCCTCCAGCCGATGTAAAAGATCTTCATCCGTCCGGTCCATGATATTCACAATGAAATCCATCGCCTGCAGCCGGTTGTGATCTACGATAATGGTCAGGTTATCCACTTGATGTTTGACCGCAAACTGTATCGCTTCCCAACAGGTACCTTCCTGCAACTCACCGTCGCCGACGATACAGAACGTATGATACGTTAGATGCTGCTGTTGGGCCCCGAACGCCAATCCCACCGCCATCGGCAGCCCATGCCCCAATGAACCGCACCCCGCTTCCAGTCCATATTCCGGTTTCCGTTCCGCACAGCCCCACAAACCGTCCGGATTCTTATAGAAATCCCGCCAGAGCTCAGCGGGGATCAATCCCAGGTCTGCCAAAATGGCATACAATGCATAGCAGCCATGGCTCTTGGAGAAAATCAGCCGATCTCGTCCCTCCCAAAGCGGATACCGAGGATCGTAATTCATTATTTCATAATACATTACGACTAAAATATCCACACAGCTCAGTGACGGTGCGATATGCCCCGCTTGATTCGCCACTGCAAACTCGATCACGTTTTGGCGGATGAAATTGGCTTTGTTTTGTAAAAACGTATTTTTGTTCATTTTTAAACAGTTGTTTGAAACGATTGTTTGATTCAAATAAAATTTACGTGCGCCGGGGGGTGTTTCAGTTCCCAGAGGTATCGATTGATCTCATCCATGCGGCAGTTGATCCGGCAATGCGCTGGATCGAACTCCTGCTCAAACCAGCGCAGGGATTCGGCGCGTCTGGGCCCTTCCCAGATTTCGGCAAAGGTATTTTCGTAGATGTTGCCGTAGTGGAATTTCTCCCGCTCCATAAAGACGCTACACCCCCAGACGTTGCCCCCGGCGTCGATGTAGGACCAGAACGGCAGGGCCTGACAGCGATCGTAGGGGCGCCGGCCTTCATCCCATTTCGTCATTGTGTTCAGCCGATAGATTACCCGGAACGATTCCGTATTACAGGACTCCAGTTCCTCGGCCAGATGTTGATATTGCGCGTAGGTAACATCCCGGTATTTTTTCGTTCGACTCTGTGGATGTTGCGAATAAGGTTTGACGATCAGGTAATCCATTCCGATATTGCGCGCCAGTTTCGCCAGTGGCGCCGCTTCGTGCGTATTTTCCGGCAGCAAGAGCAGTTGCATTCCCAGCGTGCAGGCGAAATTCCTGTCCCGCCGGCGCTCGGCGGCACAGGTCATATTGCGAATTACTTTATCGAAGTCTTCCACACGGGTACGATGAATGTTCGCATAGGTTTGAGGCGTGGCGCCATTGATACTTACCTTGATCCATTCGGCGCCGGCTAAAACTGCATCCACCCGTTCCGGTTGGAACAAAACAGCGTTAGTGGTAATGGCAACATCGATGCCGTTTTCGCAGGTATGGCTAACAAGCGAGGCCAGGTCTTTATGCAAAAACGGTTCTCCCTCGCCGGCGTACATAACACTTTTCAATCCAAGTTGAGCCAGTTCGGTCAATCGGATCTTGAGAATTTCGGTATCGAGAAACCGCTTCCGGTAGCCCATAAAATCCAGACCGCAATAGGTACAACGATGGTTGCAGGCACCGGAGGGACTAATCTCCATATAGATCGGGTAGATCGTTTCGCCGTCCAGCCACTGGTGCACTCGGCTCACGTGAAACATCAATTTATGACTGTCAATTCGATATTTATCCATACTATGAATCCCATGGAAACCATGCTCAAGAGTACTTGAGCATGCCACCCGACCTGCGCGTAGGCCATGTCACCCATATCACACCCATGGTGTACAATGCATACCCTACCCATCTTGGCGACCGCCACTCTATGTTATTTCTTGGGATCAAGGTGTGCAATGCACATCCTCCCTTTTGGCGGCGTCGCCCAAGGTTAAATCTTAGTAGTAGCCGAGGGCTTTCAGGGAGGCGACTACTTTCTCGTCCACTTCTTCTACAGGTTTCTGGCGATCGGCAACCGCGGCGGGCTGTGTCGCCGGGGGCGGCGAGGTTGCCACAGCGCCGGCCAGCCCCTGACGATGTTCTAGCTGCATTTGCATCTTCGCGATAATCGGCGCGACGAGGGCCGGATCCTGAATCGGATTCTCGTACCGTGGATCATTCTCGAAATCAAATAGCTGCACAATTCGCGCCGCGGGAATACATACCAGTCGATAGTTTCCGTCGATAAAGCAATATCCTCGTTGATGTCGGGGCCAATTCTGCTGCATGGCGGCGCCTTTGGGGAGCAGACAGACGCCCTCCTCGTTGACATAAATCATGGCCTCGATCAGACCGGTCGTCTCGAAATCCTGTTTGGCGAGTCTCTGCTGCAAGGGGCGGCCATACAGTTGCTGTTGATAGGCCGGGGGTATTTCCACGCCCGCCGCTGCTGCGATCGTCGGATAGATATCCAGAGCGGATACGATTTGATTTACCACTTGTCCTTTTTCGCCCCATCCCGGACCACGCACGATCAGCGGCATGCGCAGCAGCCATTCAAAGGGAAACGCCCCATGATGACAATTGCGGAAGGATAGTTTCGTCTCCGCCTTGCCCAGGCCGTGGTCGGTCACAAAGATAAACATATCCTCGTCGGTCAACAAATTCTTTTGCTGATACAATTCATACAACAGACGCATCGTGCAATCCATAAACATCAGATCAAAGGCATGCAGGATTTCCCACGTTGCGATGGAGATCGAATCGTCCAGCCACTCCGCGTCATTCAAGTCGAAAAAGTCCAGTTCGTCCCGCGTCAATTCGATATTCAGATTTTCCTTAAAATACTGCTGGAACCAGGTTTTGCGAATCTCCGGTTCAAAGCTGAGTTGTCCCGTATGCAGATTGGTCATCACCAAGAGCGGTTTTTGGTCCTGCTGCGTATCGGGCGTTTCCAACCATTCCTCCAGCCATTGATAGCGGTGGGAAAAGTACGGACTGCGACGATAGAGGTTTTCGAGACGGGGCCAGATTTCCCGGTCCGGCTCCACCTGCCGGACGAGTCGATCGAATCGTTCCCAGTGTTCCTTCGCTTCATTGGTTCGCTTCCTGGTGGAAGCGACGCCCGCCAACGGTTCATAATCTTTCACGCGGGGAAGCTGCACCCGCAGCGATTTCTTACCCGTATAATCAAATACCGAATCGATACCATCAAATCCGCAGCAGTCCGGCGGTAAAAAACCCGGAAAGACACACTGCTTTCTCTCGGCATCGGTATAGAGCGACGGCGTCAGAAATATCTGCTCAGAGATCAATGCCGATCGATAGTGAGCCGATTTCAGAAGCTGCGGCAAAAACAAAAACGGGTGCGGATATGGACAGGAGCGGTTCAGGTTGTAATCGATGGTATGCTGAAAGGTGGAAAGCCCGGTGAGAAATGAGATATGGGCCGGCAGGGTCCACGTCGCCGCCGTATAGGCATTGGGGAAAAAGACGCCTTGCTGTGCGATCTCCTGCAGAAAGGGAGAGGTCGCCCGGCGATACCCATTGATACCAAACACGTCATAGCGAACGGCGTCGATGATACACAGAAAGATATTCGGCCTTTTTTTCATACTACAATCCTTTTCTTTCCAAATCCTGATTGTAAGGGAGCGGATAGATACGATGTCGAATGACGAAATCCGAATGACAAATTTTCACGAAACCTCTCCCAGCGAGCTTATACCCACGCTAGCGTGGTCATGATTTCACCGCTTCCGCACCGCAATTCGCCACGGCTGACACAGCCGGGGTACACTTTATCCCCATTTCCGTCTCTCATACTCTTTAGTCATTGTTCCGCTTTAACAATTCCCGCCATTTTGCCAACACCGTTTCGGCGCCGGCCTTACAAGTCCGTTCCCGTGCGGCGCGTCGGTACATATTCCGGGCAATTTCGCGTCTCTCTTCGGGATGTGCTACATAATAGCGACATCGTTCCCGCAGTTCCCGGGCCGTATGGAAAAAGACCACTTCTTTATCCTCTTCAAAATACGCACGCGCCGACTCCCAGTCTTTTTGGGGGTCGTGATCGGCGATCATCATAAAACCGCCCGCCAGACCGCACTCGGATAAACGCTGATGCATGGTCGAATAGGGATGCAAATGGAGATTGATCCGACTGAAATTATAGACCGCATTCAACTGCGGTCCCCGTTCGACCGACCCGGCGGCAAAACGGTTGAACAGGGGATCCTCCTTCCACCCGTTCCCATACAAGCGCATCGACAACTCCTGATCCGCCAACGCTTCCAGATAATAACACCGCCGACAGGTCGGATATACCTGAACGGAAAACGTAGTTACCAACTGCTGCAGGTCCGGCCACATCTCCTGCGGCAGCGCCGGGAACAATTTTTCTCGAGCATAGTCCTGCATGTCCTCTTCGTACCAGAGAACTTCCGGTTTCCGTCGGAAATGTCGATACAAATTCTGGAAAAACTCCGAGAGCGTTCGCGTCCTCTCATCGGTCGGCGTCAGGAACCCTTTCGGCCGCATCCAATCGGCCATATCCTTCTCCACGTCGGCATTACCATGTTTGATATACGCCACATCACAGGTAAATTTCCCCGCCAAGGCCTCCTCCGCCTCCAGGGGATAAAATATCTGATCATCCGTCGGGACCGGCATCACAAACGTCTGATGGGCGGGGACCTTTTTACTCACCAGGAATTTTTGAAATTCACTCAGACTGCACACAAATAAGTCCCGAGCGCTGATATGCTCCTCCAAGGTCGGATGCCAGAGGATTGGACCGCATTTATCCTGAATATAAGCTATGTGCGGTAGTTCCCGCGGCAGATAGGGAGTGGTCGGCCGCGCATGACTGACCGAAAAGAATACGTCCGGTTGAAACCGATCCAGTTCATACCAGTGCAGCGCCGGGCTCAACGTCTGTACGTCATTTTCCTCGATGAGGTAGCGCGTTTCGCAGCCTGCCTGGGTAAAAGCTCTATCAAAATCACGGGCACAGTGCTTGAGAAACGTAGTCCAACGACAGGTCGCCACCAGGATCCGGGGGGGAATCCGGCCCTGCGCGATGTTTGCCAATCGCTCCCGGAACGCTGCGTCGGCATAATATGCCTGCACTCGACGGATGGTCGCGTGATCGGCCATGAAATCCCGGATGACCTGAATATGTTTCTGCAACGGCTGGGGAGATCCGATGACCAGATTCAGATTCGGATACCGCCGCGAACCGAAGATTTCATCGCGTCGTTTGTCCATTTGGTTTCCGCAAAAAAAGATCAGTTCCTGCGTTTGCAGAAATCGACTCATATCGAACAAATGCAACAAGGCTTTAACCTGTTCGACGTCCGGTTCGAAGAGATAGTGGGTCCTGGTCATGCCATAGAGGAGCTCGATTTGGTTATCGAGACAAAAGCGTATTTCCTGCCCCGAGTTCACACCGGAAAAGGTGATGGGGCCTCGCTTACGGAGATGATCCTCAAATTTTTCACGGGCGTCTGTGGTGAGGACCAGGAGGGTTTTATTGTCGGTGTAAAACAGATGTAAACCGTTCCAGAATTGCAGCAGTTGAAATCCATTCGGCCATTCACACCGCTGCACCTCCTCGGCCAATTCCGGATCCACTCGTCGTAACGCGGCGATATTTTTACGATAAAACTCAAATCCCATCGCTGTGGCCGGCCGCTCACGACGCGTTAGCGATAATTGACTATGCACCAACGCCAATGAAAATATACTGGCGTCCTCCGGAAATTCGTTCGCGACCAACTCTTTGCCGGCTCGCATCAGTAATTCGAGGCAGGCTCCATGCTCCATACGGAGATAATGCACGATCGCTCGCAGCAGGAGTTTGCGAGTCTCGCTTTCCTCCGACTGCTCGTATTTGGCGACAATCTCTTCGACCTTACCCAGTTTATTGCAAGCGATCAGTTCCCGAATTCCCTGAGTAAGAGTATTGAATTTATCCGCCTTTGCCAGTTCCAGTTGCTGCATGAGTCCAAAACCGCCATTATTTCATTCCTGAAGGTCAACTATGTATGGTGGGGCCAAAATTTACATACTTCCCCTTTGAGCCGAAGTGAATTGGCAGCCAACAATTCAACTAACACCTTCGGTTCTGGAAGTTTCCGGCGTCCCTGCCTGTGACGTAAATTATTGTAAATAAGTAACTTAAATAGCCCTCCGTGGCCTAAACGTACGCATCCCTGCAAAGTCAATATCGACTGTTATAGGACCTCGTCTTGAATTATCGAACAGTTCTAAATCGAGATAACACGGAGAGTTAGCGAAATGAGAAGGAATGAGGACATGAAAAACCTGTTGGCCACGGTACAAATCAAATCGGCGTCAGCATGACTGGAGCCACTGCTTCGATCAGTCAATCGTAACCGCCCAGTTCGGCGGACAACGAACAAACATACATACGATTAAAAGAGCGACAAGGACCACCAGGAGGGCCCCGAGAAGCAGAAAACAATTGTAAACGAAGGTCCCCACCCCCCTAGATTCCGAACGATCATCTATTATCGCGCCAACCATGGGCTGGCCGTCTCCCGGAAATGGGATTATATCCCCGTTTTCCTACTATAATATACAACATTAAGAAGCCGGTTGCAAATGCAAAGGAATTTAAAACTTTAATAAAACTACGTCATTTCCGACCGGCAATGTCATCCACGTACCGGATTGTCACCTCCGAGCAGGTGGATCGGCGAAAAAAATCCGGTTTCGCCAGGGTATCCTTTTCCTGCCTTGAAATCGCAGGGATCCCCCCGCGTGGCCGCCCCACGCCGGCCATCGACTCAAAATTTTTCCTCCCGGTTCCGGCGCTGAATTTATTCTCTGCGTAAAATGGGCACTTCTGCGCCTGGGGATACCTAATGCCCGCAAGCGCCGGTTCCTATTTGCTTGCTAAAGCAGAGATAAGTTTTGTAAAATCAAGGGTGTAGTGTGATAGTCACAACATTTAATTCTCGAGTAAAAGACAAAGGGGAACCGGGATTAGTAATGCAGAAAATATTTATAATTATATTGTTTTACTTATGGATATTATCCCCGGAAGGATGGGGACAGGAGTACGATCTTTTTAGTGACACCTGGGTTGCTACGGATGCCCTGATGAGAAATCTACCCACTCATTCCGAATGCGGTCCTCCGCGAAAAGACAAATATGTTGGGATATTCTATTGGACCTGGCATACCCAACATGGCAGACAAGGGCCCTTTGACAATACTAAAATTATTACCGCAAATCCGAAAAATCCTCCATGGGGTCCGGTATCAGCTCCTCATCATTGGGGCGAACCGGAATTAGGATATTACATCTCGACCGATCCGTACGTCATACGAAAACATGCCTCCATGCTGACGGATGCCGGAATTGATGTCATTATTTTCGACACCACCAATCCCCCTTTCACGTTTAAAAAATCCTATATGGCTTTATGCCGGGAATTCCGAAACCTGCGCGCAGACGGAAATCAAACCCCTCAAATTGCCTTCTTGGCTCCTTTCTGGGATCCCAAAGTGGTAGTGAAAACTGTTTATAAGGATCTCTATAAACCGGGTCTGTATAAAGAACTATGGTTTATCTGGAAAGGCAAACCGCTGATAATGGCCGATCCGCAAAAAATTGAGGAGGAAGACATTCAAGCATTTTTTACCTTTCGCAAACCGATCCCTTCCTATTTCACCGGTCCCTCAGGTCCCGAGCAATGGGGATGGTTGGAGGTATTTCCCCAACACGGATTTTATAACGACAAGAATGAAATCGAACAAATCACCGTAGGCATAGCACAAAATGCCGTGGGAAATGAGCTTTCAGCTATGAGCCATAAAGAGGGAGCCAGGGGAAGAAGTTGGCACAACGGCGCCAAAGACACCAGGCCCCTGGCCGTCCGGTACGGCCTGAACGTTGCCGAGCAATGGAAACGAGCTTTGGAACTTGATCCTGAGTTTATTTTCATTACCGGATGGAATGAATGGGTAGCAGGGAGATTTACCAAATGGTATAAATACACCGGCAAGGACAGCTACTATCCCGATGCCTTGTTTGTGGATCAGTACAACCACGAATATAGTAGAGATATTGAACCCATGAAGCAGGGGCATTCGGATAGCTATTATTATCAAATGGTGTCTTATATTCGAAAATTCAAGGGTGTCCGTAAACCGCCATTCACCTCGAAACCGAAAACCATAGTCATCGACGGAGATTTTTCCGATTGGTCTGAGGTGCTTCCCGAATATCGGGATACCATTGGGGATACGATGCACAGAAACCACAAGGGTTATGGATCTACGCACTATGCCAATACCACCGGTAGAAATGATTTCGTGTTGAGCAAGGTGGCTGTGGATAAGG
>CAZNQT010000094.1:0-11617 GCA_964574885.1 uncultured Pirellulales bacterium | reverse complement strand
AGTCTGGTCATCGAAGCCGGGTTTGTACCAATCGTCTTTGGGTCGGCGGATGGTGTAACGCCACGTCTGCGCCTGGTGTTGGCTGGTGGGAACCAGAATCGTAACTTTGGGGGGCGGCAGATAAAGTTTTTGTGCCGCTTTCGCGCAACGATCCAGGTCCATCTTGACCAGAGCCCGATCATACGTCATCAGACCGTTCACTTCAACCTCGACGTCCGAGGTCTGGGTATAGACCGCAGCCGACAAACCTTGTCCGATCAAAGGACGCATTCGGTTCAACAGACTTACGTAAGCGTCGGTAAGGTCTTTTTTATCCTGGTAGGAGACATACCCCCAGTTCTTTTCGGCTTGCCATGTATGTCCTTTGACCGGCATCCCCAGCCCGCCAAACTCACCCAAAACAACCACGCGATTCTTTTCCACCGGTCGCATGCCGGGGCCGGGATAGCTATGCATATCCGAAACGTTCCCACTTTTCCGGTCATGCCAGCCGCTGGCCTCATCGACCGGGCGCGTCGGATCGTATTGCTGGATCCAGCGAACAATCTCGGGAGTATCAAACTGGCCCCAGCCCTCATTAAACGGCACCCACATGACAATAGAAGGGTAATTATGAAGGGCATCGAGCATGGCCTTGAGTTCCCGGCGGTAATTGGCTTTACTTTCGGCGTTACGAGGGGCGTCGCCGGAGGGCATATCTTGCCAGACCATCAGTCCCAGTTTGTCGCACCAGTAATACCAGCGGGCGCACTCATATTTCACATGCTTGCGGGCCAAGTTCATGCCAAGTTTTTTAGTCATAATGATATCATATTTGATGGCCTCATCCGTCGCCGGAGTATAAAGACCGTCCGGCCACCAGCCCTGGTCCAGGGGACCATACTGGAATAGGACCTTATGGTTAAGTTTCAACCGTAATATACCTTCCTTATCGGGTGCAACTTCGATTTTTCGCATCCCGAAATAGCTCGTAACCTCATCGACCGATTTCCCGTTTTGCAAGAGGCTGACCTTAAGGTCATACAGGTTCGGATGGTTCGGCGACCATAATTTGGGGCTTGGAATAGGCAACTCAATCATACGACCGGCATTTCCCCGTTTGCGTGCTACTAACCGCCCTTGATCCAGGGCCTCGAGTTCCACCTGGGTCGGGCTCGTAGTAAGGACGGCTACTATGACGAGGTTTCGATCGATATCCGGAACGATCTTCAAAAACTGGATATAATTCTCCGGTACGATTTCCATCCAGACGGTTCGCCAGATACCCGTGACCGCCGTGTACATAATCCCGCCCGGCTTGAGTACCTGTTTGCCGCGGGGCTGATACCCGGCATCGGTTGGATCCCAGACACTCAGAATGATTTCATTACTTCCCGATTTTACATAAGGGGTGATATCAAACGTGAAAGGATCATACCCGCCGGTATGCCGACCGACTTGAACGCCGTTGATCCACAGGGTACACTGCCAATCCACGGCGCCAAAATGCAATAACAGTCGATGCCCCGCGCGCAACCTGGGCCCAACAAAAGAACGACGATACCAGAGGCGCTGCTCCGGCCGAACCGGTTTTTTTACACCGCTTAGCGCAGACTCGACCGCAAACGGTACGAGGATTTTACCGGCCCATGACCTGGGTTGTCCCGCTTCTCGGGGAACAATCGCATAATCCCACAAACCGTTCAGGTTCGTCCAGTTCGGTCGCGACATTTGCGGGCGCGGATATTCAGGCCAGACCTGCTTAACAGAAACATCTTTCGTCCAGGGGGTTTGCAACGTTCCCTCGACGGGTTTCCAGTCCCGGGCCTCACAGACCCCAAGCAGCAACAACACCGAAATCCCTAACACAGTCACTCGAATTTTCATGTGAGGTCCTTTCTCAAGTAAATAAAACACTAACGGAAAAGTGTGAATTGTTAATGCCAGGTAAACCGCGAGTCAAGAAAAATCTATCAAGTTCCTGTTGCGGAAAGCGAAATGAACAATCGGAGGTGTAAAAATCCTGTGGCTCAGTCGCCCTCAGCTGAGGGCTTTGGGTCTTTGCACACCCGAGGGCGGGTGTGCCATATTTTCCGCAACAGGAGCTATCTAACGGCACTGAAGCCATTTGTCAGAGAATTCGGCGTAGTTCTCCATATCATACTGGGTTAGCCAGCCCTGAAGAAAGACAAGCAAGTCTTCCAAGTTAACTTTGTAATCACCGGTCAAATCAAAACAGTCCCAGGGAGGGCAAATACAGCTACGATAAAAGACGCCAACATCAATATACTGGCCTCCCACGGTTTGCTGACAATGCACGGCAAGATGATTCGTCTCTCCCGGTAGAAACGCGAATTTGCCGGCCTCATTGAAATTCAGTTGCGTATAGTTAGTAGTGTAACCCGTGGCGGTGGCGGTCAATACCCCGTTGAGATATATCTCGACATCTTCATCATGATGAATGCGGAAAAACAGTCGGTCGATTTCCTGCGGATCTAACGAGTCGGCTGTAAACGTTCGTCGCAGCCAAATATCGGTGGTGTCCCATGTGGTTCGTACCACCGAACCGGGCGTGAAACTCGTACCGAATCCTCCCGGCCCATTCTCCCAGGACGAATCGTCGAATTCCGGATCGTGCCAAGCGGTCGAGGGCGTCTCAAAAGTATAGCTCCAGTTTTGCCCTTGCTCTTCGGAAGTCGGTACAACTTCGAATGAGCGCGAATATATCAATTCATGAATGTCCTGCAGTCGGCTTGGATCCACCTTCACGACGGCGCGGTCGTAGGTGACCAGACCGTTAATTTCAATCTCGACATCGGTGATCTGGGTATAGATCCCGCCGCTGATGCCGGGACTTTGGATATAACCGGTCAACGTCCCGTACAATTGCCCATACAAGTCGGCCAATTCATCGGAGGAATATACCTGCGTGTATCCCCAGGCGCCCTCATCCCAGACGTGATCGTCAATATAATAGGCGATGCCGCCATACTCGCCGCAGACCATGGCCCGGTCGGGAGTATAGGACGGAGCGGCAGGAGAAGGATACCCATGGCGATCCTTGATATGCCCCACTTCGTAATCCGTCCAGCCGCTGGCACAGGATACCAGACGATTCGGATCCATCGTCATCACCCATTGCGTAAGACGCTCCGTATCGTACTGCCCCCAGCCTTCATTGAAGACGATCCACATGATAATGGAAGGATGATTACGGTGATCCCGTACGAGTTGCTCCAGTTCCACTTCGAAACGTTCTTTTTGCAGTTCATTGGGCGTGGAGCGCATACTGGGCATGTCCTGCCAAACCAGGAGGCCCAGCTTGTCGGCCCAGTAATACCAGCGCGGCGGCTCCACTTTGACATGTTTACGGAGCATGTTGAACCCGAAGGCTTTGATAATTTCCAGGTCCCATTTCAGAGCATCGTCCGTGGGGGCGCGATAGAGACCATCCGGCCAATATCCCTGATCGAGCGGACCGATTTGAAAAAGGAATTCGTTATTGAGACAGATTCGTTGGGCGCCGTCAATTTCCTGCAGTTCCACCTTTCTCATCCCGAAGTAGCTTTGGATCGAATCCAGGACCTGTTCATCCTGTTTTAGGGTGAGTTCCAGATCGTACAGGAACGGATCATAAGGCGACCAAAGTCGAGGATTGGGAATATTTAAAACCAACGGCTGATCCACCGGACCGTTGACCTGATCGATGAGTCTGCCGTCGGCTCTGGCTACGGCCTGAATCGTGATGTTGCCCGGCGGGGTCGGTTCCTTCAAAGCGATAGTAACCTTTAGTTGTGATTGATCTACATCCGGATGGAGTTGAAAATCCTGGATATACAGTTCCGGCACCGGTTCCAGCCAGACCGTATCCCAAATCCCCGTCACGGAAGTGTACCAAATCCCGTGAGGATTCAGATCCTGTTTCCCGCGGGGAACGTTCTCCGCGCTCGTCGGATCATATACTCTCACAATCAGTTCATTTTGCGCCTCGGGCGTCAGGGAATCCGTGATATCAAAGACGAAGGGATCATACCCCCCCTGATGCGTTCCCACGCTGACGCCGTTGACGAAGGCTTCCGTTTCCCAGTCTGCCGCATTGAAGTGAAGCAGGATTCTCTGACCGTTCCATGATGACGGTATGGTGAATACACGTCGATACCAGAGACGATCATAGTGCTCCATCACCCCGGAGATAGCTGACTCCACGGGAAACGGCACCAGGATCTCATCCGGCAAATTCTGCCCCGTCGGGACCGGATCGCCTAAGGCGCCGGCCCGATATTGCCAGATACCGTTGAGATTGAGCCACGACGAGCGGATCATCTGCGGACGCGGATATTCCGGCAGGACGTGATTAGGATCGATTTCATCGGCCCAGCGTGTCATTAAATTTGCCTGTTTCATAGACCACGAGTGCGGAGTTTGAAAACGCCAGACCGCGCCCCGGATCACCGTACCGGCCAATCGTTCATCGATGCGCCAGAAATAGGTTTTGTTCTCCTGGAATTCGTCGGGAGGAAAATATTGAGTTTGACCGTCAGGAACCGTAGTACGATAGATACCGGACGTATCGGAGGCGTTGGCATCGGAGACGGCCGTTTCGTCTTCACCCAGAAAGACGTCGTAGTTAATGATACTATCGGGCAGGATCGGACCGGGGGCCCAGCTTAGGGTCACCGTTCCAGTCGGCACTCCTTTGGCCAGGTCGGCCGGCGAGGGATCCGTAGCAGGCGTGGCATTGGGGCCCGCTTGAAAGTTCGCGAGCATATCCGCTGCCGTTAAAGCGTGATTGTAAATACGTACTTCGTTGTAACTACCTGTGAACATAGGATCGTTCCACTGGGAACGCCCCAGCCAATTATTATTGTCGATCAAATCTGCTGACAAGTCGAAGTGAATAGCGCCCGAGTCGCTCGGTTGACCATCGACATACATCGTGACGACGCTTGCCGCTCCATCCCAAACGGCGACGACCTGTGTCTCCTCGTTCAACGGCATGGTCGTCGAATAATTCAGGGTCCGTTCCTCTGCCGTCGATCCTAAGCGGTAGCCAAAGCGCAGGGGATTGTTTGTGGCATTCGCGCGGGGCGTGAACATAATGTAGGTGGAGTCACCCGCTCCATTGCTGAAATTCTCTCCGTCATTGCTGGTTCCGAACGACATGAATTCCTGCCAATTGGAATCCGAAGGTCCATGCCAGGTAACCCAGAACTCAAAGGTGGCTCGATTCCCGTTGGCGGAAATCATCCCATTGGGCAAGTCGATGTAATCCCCATCATCCGCGTTGGACGATTGCGATCCATCATTGCCCAGGGTTAATTGGCCGTCATGAAAAACGGCGTTGCCGGTATTGTTGACAAGAGTGCCGGAGGCGCCGCCTATGGGATCGAGGCAGGTTCCGTCGTTAAAACTATAACGATGGGTAAGGTCGGCGCGTATCGTGCATGGCGTTACTAAACAGGCCATGATACAGAAACAAACCGTTTGAAAATTGATTGGGCAAGGCAAGGTTCGGGGTATTTTGACAAACGATCCTGTTTTAATGACGTCAATAACACGTTTCCGACAATCCGTGAGTTTGTTTAAGTTCGTCAATTTTCTCCTCCATATTACTACCTATTTATGATATACTTTTGTAGAGTAAATGAACAGTAAATAATTATGGTAATATGCCAAACAATAGCTTGCGCTTCGAAAAGAAAATGATAAAGGTATTTTGCCTTCCCCAGTATGCCTAACTTCAATTTAGCATAACTCTTGTCAATTTAATAAAATCACCGGCAATATAGCATATAAGTTCTTTATTTACAAAAGGTTGCAAATTATACGATTTTTAGAAATTTTTTGTATAAAATTATCGCTCCGGGGATATATATATATGTAGGGAGTAGTATATACATTCCTAAGTGTAGGTAGTGAATATATAGCGAAAGCTAACAAGGGAAGTTATGGCAGAAAATCAAGAACAGAGATCTTATGATAACGCCGAGTTAGAGAGTTTTATCTCCCTTTTAACCGCCCATCAACACCGCGTTTATACCTACATTATGAGCCGAGTGCCGCGGAAATCGGATGCCGATGATATTATGCAGGAAACGACCTTGACGATGTGGAGAAAGTTTGACAATTTTGAGGAGGGAACGGATTTTATCGCCTGGGGATTTTCCATCGCCCGATACTGTATTATGAGTTTCCGTAAAAAACAAAAATCCCTTTGTTTATATCTCAGCGACGAAGCGATCCAGGCCATTGATTCCGACGCCAAAGAGAATAGCAGGGATAACGATGCTCGCGTGAATGCCTTAAAAGGATGCATGAAGAAGCTAAATCCTTCCAGTCAACAATTGCTGTTTATGCGTTATGATCAGGAAATCCCGACGAAAACGATTGCCGTACGGATTGGCAAGAGCGCCCCGTATGTCTATAAAGCCCTCGCGAAAATTCACGAGTTTTTGTTGCGTTGCGTTCGAAGAAACCTGGCAGTCGAAACCATAAAGTAAGAGATTCATGGAACATTTTCGGAGATTAAGCGAACTAATTATTCTCTCGGTGGAAGAGTCAATCAGCGAAGGACAAATCGCTGAACTGAATGATTTTCTCATCCATAATCCCGAAGCGCGCCGATTCTATATGGATTTCATCGACATCCATACCAGCATTCGTCAGACGTCAGATCTGCTTGAAGTAAGTAGTCGTAATTCCGAAACCGGAGAGATACTCTATGAAGTCGTCAAACAGGATATGGCTCATTCTGCGATCCGCCATGATTTAATCGAGGCGGAGGAGGAACGGCGGCAAGCGGAAGCGATCCGGGAAAAGGCGCGCATCACCGCCGAAGAAGCCTTTGAGAAATTTAAAGAGGAAGAACGGCGTCGGCAGGAGAAACTCGCCTATAAACGGTATCGAGCCCGGCAGCGCCGATTGGTAGTAAGTATCGGCACCTTGGCGGCTTGTCTGTTCCTGGTATTGGGCCTTTGGGTCCATCAAGAACTGACCTCGGGCCCCGTAGCGCCTCCGGTAGTGGCCCGCATCACCGAATCCATGGGCGCCCGATGGGAAGATCCCAAACTGTCGGTGGCCCCGGGTACGTTGCTCACGGCCTCGCCGAGACACTTAAAATACGGATTGGTGAAAATCGTTTTGAATGAAGGTGCGGAAATCGTGATCCAGGCCCCCTGCCGTTTCAAGCTGGAAAACGCCAATCAGATTTTTCTGGAAAGCGGCAACGTTGCAGCGGTCGTACCGGAGAAAACGGAAGGATTTACGGTGCGGACGGTCGGGGCCACGATCGTGGATTACGGTACGGAATTTGGCGTGACCGCTCATGCCACCGGGGAGACCGAGGCCCATGTATTCAAAGGCGAGGTGGATCTGCGCAGCGGTTCGGATATTAAGGTATATCGTCAATCCCAAAGACTAAAGAGCGGTGAGGCGAATCGGGTGGATCGAACCGGTCATATCACTCAGGAAAAGCTCCCGGCGAATCAGCAGCGTTTTATTCGAGAAATCTCCAAAGAAAGTTATCGCCGTCTGGACCGAAAACTGGATCTAGCCGACCTGGTCGGGGGCGGTAACGGCTTTGGCACGGGAAAAAAGAATTTCGGGATCGAACCGGTTACCGGCGAGTTAAAAACACTACTTTCCCGGGATCGAACAGGGAAAGGACAATATGTGCCTGTTCCTGAGTATCCTTTTATAGATGGCGTGTTTGTGCCGAACGCAAAACAGGGACCCGTACGAATCAGTTCCGCGGGCCATATATTTCAAGAGTGTCCCATCACCAACGGCGTATATTATACGGAAATCATTAATGGAGACGTGAAAAGCCTGGAAGGAGGTCGGCGTAGTGCCCTTTTACAGGGTCGTCGCTACGGCAGTCGGACTCTTCCTTATCTATATATGCATGCCAATCTGGGGATTACGTTTGATCTGGACGCGATGCGCTTTACGATGCCCGGAGTAGAAATCACCCAATTTAAAGCCTTGTTCGGTATCTCCGAGGATGGTCCCAGACCGAAACTTGCCCATGCCGATGTTTGGATATTAATTGACGGAGAAGTTCGTTTCTGTCAGCAAGGCGTGAAGTTGGGGACGGTAGTGCCTATTCAAATTCCTCTCCAGCCCCAGGAACGGTTTTTAACCTTGGCGACCACGGATGGCGGCGACCCTCTGGAGCGGTTTGAGTTAGGCATAAAGCGATTGAGCACCGATAGCGATTGGTGTCTCTTTGCGACGCCCACTCTGATATTACAAACGGAATAGAAAGCCAGAGTGAAATAGAGCGAGATTTATGGTAGCATCATTTGTTTTAGGAGTGTATCATTATGCGATTCAAGCAGGGGAAACAAGTTGGATTTACCTTAATTGAATTACTGATCGTCATCGCCATCATCGCCGTACTGCTGACATTGCTGGTACCGGCATTGCAGCAGGCGAAGAACCAGGCGCGCATCACGCTGTGTGCGTCGAATTTACGACATATAGGCACCACTTTATGGCAGTATTCGACGGATCCCCATAATAACGGGAAACTCCCGTTAAATCAGAATGGCAGTTGGCTCTGGGACGTCGCCTATACGACCACCGATCTGGTCATTAAAGCCGGTGGAGAACCGGATACGTTTTATTGTCCTTGCGATTACAGTAAAAGACCCGAATTGTTTATTATGTGGGACTTTGGGCAGCAACACTTAGGTTCTCCTTACTGGGATGGTAATGTGAGCCCCAGTACGCGTGTGGGCCGATATCCGGAGCCGCAGGATCCGGCTCTCCGCCGAGAATGTTTCCGCGTCACCAGTTACTTTTGGTTGCTGGATATGGAGGGAGGCAGGCCGGCAGACATTATCGGCGAACCGCATAGGGAATTTTTACGCTCCACGTCGGTGCCGTATCCGGAAGAGGTCGAGATGGTCACCGACGCCACCTTAAGCAATCTGGATAATCCCGACTCACCGGATACGACGTTTACCGAGGTGCGGGGCGGCACCTATAACAATTGGGGAATCTACGACCGAACCAATCACGTGCGCGATGAAAAACCCGTGGGGGGCAATATTGCCTACGTGGACGGCCATGTGAAATGGCGACACTTTATAGATATGCAAATTCGATATATGCATGGACCATATCAATGGTGGTAAGGAAAAAAATACATAGATGGCTCGAGGGGAGAACGGAGGTGCGAATGCAGTAACTGATAATAAAAGGAGTAAGACAAGGTTTAAAGAAACAGGACGATTTAACATCCAAATTGTATTGGAGGATAAAAAATGGCAAAACCAAGAATCATGTTAGTGGGACTGTCGCTTTTAATCGGTTTGATCTCGATGAATGCTTCGGCAGTTCTGACCCATCGATACGACTTTAACGCCGATCCGAACGACAGCATTGGCACCGATAATGGCACACTGATCAATAATACGAGCAACGCCCATTATTCCGGCGGTCAATTAATCCTCGGAAACGACGGCACCCAAAGTTCCAACAGTGGATCGGGCGATTACGTGGATTTACCCAACGGTATGATTTCCGCCAACGGCAATCAGGCCACCTTTGAGTTCTGGGTAACCTGGGGCGGACCTGAAACTACCAACTGGGAGGAATTCATGTCGTTCGGAACCAGTAGGGACGGAGAAGATACTAGCAACAATGCAAGTAGTACCACCTACATTATGTTTACGCCCCGCGCGAATGCCACAGACAATCCCCTGCGCTTTGGCTACCGCTTAGGATCGACGGCAGAGGAACGGACCCTGAATTATTCGACGACCATGCCGTTGAACGAGGAGAAGCATGTCGTCGCTACCTGGGACGGTGCCGCCGGCGTCGTTACCATGTACGTCGATGGTCAACCGGTCGACTCGGGCGCCATTCACTTCGACTTGTCAGATACAGACGTAATGGAGGACAACAATAATTGGCTCGGCCGGTCGCAGTGGCCGGATGTCATGTTTGTCGGCAGCTACAATGAGTTCCGCATTTACAATCATGCCCTGGGAGCCAAGGATGTCGAGTCAAATTACGATTTAGGCCCTGAAGCCATGCCGGCGATTCTGGTCGGTCCGGATGATGGCGTGAATATCAACGCGGTATCCACCACGCTCGAATGGCAGCCGGCGCCCGTCCTGCCGGGCACCCTGACCAACTATGATATCTATCTGGCAAAAGAAGGCGACCCCCTGGTGAAGGTATCCACCGTTCCGGTCGGGACCACCACCTACCCGACGGGGATTCTGGACACTAACAGCACTTACAATTGGCGCATAGATCAAGTCACCATCAATGATCCCTGCACGGTAACGGGTACGGTCTGGAGTTTCGACACGCTCCAGACGCTGGCAACTTTGACCGGCCCCGAAGATACACGCGTCAAACCGACTGAGAACGCGGAATTTACCGTGGCCATCGATTCAGATACCACCGTTACGGGGTGGCAATGGAAAATGGTTGCGGATCCTGATGATATTGATCTGAATGCCGGTGCGAAATATGACGTCAGTACCAGTCAAACGGAAACGACGTTGACCGTTAAGAATGTGGATGCCGCGGATGTCGGCGAATATTACTGCGTCGTCACGAATAGCGCCGGAGATAAAGCGTCCGGAACCGCCACCCTGGGATTGAATCTGACCGTGGCGCATTACGTGCTCGAAAACAATCCCGTTTTGGATCCGAATGTGCCGGACGTGTCCGGTTCGGGCAATGACGGATTTGCCTACGGCGTGCCTGCATTGGTGCCCGGTCTGGTCGGCAGCGGCGCGTTTGATTTCGACGGCGCCGATAACGTGGAAATTCCCGTGGTAGTGCGAGACGACTTTACGATGATGGCGTGGGTCAAGACTACCCAAACCATCTCGAATACCGGCAGCGGCTGGTGGACCGGCGGCGGGATCGTCAATGGCGAGATGCCCGGCGGCGTCGATGATTTCGGCATGCAATTGCTGGGTTCGAAAGCCTGTGTCGCGGTACAGAACGTGCAAATTACTTCGGACACGGACATCAATGACGGCGAATGGCACCACATGGCTTTCACTCGTGATAGCACCACCGGGCAAATCCAGGTCTTTGTGGATGGCAGAATGGAAGCCCAGGCGACCAGCATCACCGGGACGCTGACGGCGCCGACAAATCTGCAGATCGGGAAGCAGCAGACAGGCGCCGGTTACTATATCGGGCTGATCGACGACGTGATCATAGCTGATTATGTCATGGGTCCCTTGGAAATCGCCGATGTTGTCTATACCGTCACGGACGAGCACGTCTGTACGGGTGATGTGGAGTTTGACTTCACCGGTCCGGAGGGCGTACCGGATTGTATCGTGAATTTATTTGACTTTGCCGCATTTGCGCAAGCATGGCTGAATTGCAATTTCTATCCGGAATGCTTTCAGTAGGCGGCGATGACTCAAACGCCAGACAGCTAAGGGTGGATTCACTCGGCGCCGTTTGGTAACATAGAGGAGTCGGGGCCTGCACTCTCCCCAGAGTGCAGGCTCCTTTCTATCCTTATGCGGATTAGAAAACCGAGAAGTCACATAGAATGAATGAAGAAAATGAGTAAAGAATTGTGAATCGGTTGGAAACTTTATTACTGATGTGAGGCGAAAACGTGACAAACCAAAGAAACATTTTACTGAGT
>CAZNQT010000093.1:0-11692 GCA_964574885.1 uncultured Pirellulales bacterium | reverse complement strand
GGCCTGGAAGGTGATCAAGGCGCCCGCCGCACCGGTGGCAATGTTGCCGGTGATGACCAGGTTGCCCATCGAACCAAGGTTTGTGGCCCCATTGGCATTAAAGAGAATATCACCGTTGGTACCGGTCGTCTGAATCGCCACCGTCGAGGTGATTACTCCGATGCTTTGACCCTGAAAGGTGATATCGCCCCCGTCATTCGTACTGGCATTCGTGACGCCTGCCAAAGTTAAAGGTCCTAAATCAGACGTGCTGCCGCCGCCAATCGTAATGCCGCCGGTTACTGCAGCCGCCGCATTAGAAATCAAACCGGTCGCCGTGACGCCAACCATATCACCGGCGCCGCCCGGTCCGATACTCACGGAACCGCCCGCCGTCGAATTGTTGGTGATCGTAGATAGCGTAACTAAATCGGCAAAACCGCCCGTCGAGCTGGTGGTGATGGAAACTGCCTGATTCACTGCAGTGGCCAGATCAATAGCCCCGATACCTACCGTCGAAGCAAAACCGCTGCCGCCGCCGTCAATACTCACGGCCGCACCGGCTACATCGATGTTCAAGGCTCCCAGCGTGACCGCACCGGTGACGCCGTCGTCATTGCCGCCGTCATCATCGGCATCGATCAGTAGATCCCCATCGGCAGTCGCGGCAACATCGCCGATCGTTAAAGTGCCGATGCCGCCGTCCGAATCAATAACCAGATCGCCACTGGCCGTATCGAGCGTTACATCGCCCAACGTCAAAGTGCCAATTCCCGATCCGGCATTGCTGTCCGCATCGATCCAGATATCCACCGCACCGGGATCTATCGGACCGGCCCAGTTGAAGGTCGTAATGGTGCCGGCATTCACCACCGAACCCGCTGCGTTTGTCGTCGCCACACTGGACAACGTTACATCCGTCGCCGTGGACGTAATTGATGTAATCGTTGACGTTGCACCGCCCACACATACCAGATTGACCGTCAGGCCGCTGGCATGTACCGAGGTCGGCAGCGTAATGGTCCCCATGCCGCCCGTCGTCAAGCCGGTAAAGACCTCTGCGTCAGTCGGATCATCGCCGGTACCGGCGACGTAGGTGTCAAAGCTATAGTCCGTGTTGCTGCCGGTCACGTCATTAAACATCAATTCGTTCGCTGCAGCACCATCGGCCGCGTCGTTCCCCGCGATGAGAACGATATTTAACGTCGTGATCGTCGTCGTATCGAATGCCGTGGTTAAGTTGCCCAGATCCAGATTGCCGAGGGAACGGTTGGTGGCAATCACCAGGGTTTCGGTAGCGGTCAGTGCGCCAAAATCAATGTCCGTTATAACCGGCGTAGTATCATCGAGTATCGTGACATCGACATCGGTAATCGTACATACCAGATCATTATCGCTGGCGGCTGCACTATCTCCGATGCCAAACACGCCGTCCGTCGCATCATGGGCGCCATCGCCGTTTGCGCCGCCGGCGACGTCATACGTGGTAAATTCCCCTGGGGCGAGCGTTACCGCCGCCGGGGCGATACGTTCTTCCAATTCCTCCACTTTCAGTCGCGTGCCGAATTTACGTACTCGGCGGTTAGTAATTGAAGGGTTAGAAAACCTACGTGCTTTTCTGATGAGTTTGCGGAGCCCATTGGCCATGATTAAATCTCCTTTCGCGGTCTTCCTCAACCGGAACCTATTAAAATTTTTTCTTAGCGTTTTATTCGCTTACTTATATCTACCACAACCGAACCCATCACGCAACCTTACGTACTTTGCGCGATCGCCCGGATTACCTGCCACGGTCGTAATATACCTCTCTTTTTCCTAATTGTCTGTCATTTATACGGATAAGTGTTAATTTTTCAACGTTTTTTTTATTTTTCTCCAAAAAATTCTCCTTCAAAACGCCACCTATGCCAAGAAAGCCAATTGGCTGAATACTTCACAATTTGCCTGTTTGCAATTGCCATAACTCTTGAATATTCCTAAATATAGCCACTTTTCTCCCCTACGCAAGACCAAAAAACACTGATTTTATGAGTTGATAACCTCTGAAAAACGCCCGCCTTGGCCTTTCCCTCACCCATATTGTTTTTCTGCTCCGTTCCCTCCAGCATCCCTTGCTGATTCCCTAATCTACTTCCCACTGCTCCCTGATACCTTATTACTCCTACTACGCGAATTCGCCCCCTTAATGCTGATATCAGCCTTCCCCGGCAATTTACTGCCTTCTACGCAATGACCGCCTGTGGGGGCCGGATTCCTGCCAGAAAAGCCGCGATTTCTATACCCAGAAGGGCTCTTTATCCCTTCTAATGCTCTATTTCATTTATATACCAGATATATGAGTGTCAACAATATTTTAACTTTTTTTTAAAAAAACTACTGATTTAGCCAAATTTTACCCTGAAACCGGCAGATCATGCCTTTTCATCCGCGAAATCTCGCTTGTCAACCTGATATTGACACTATACTTTCAAGCCGAATTCATGGCCCTTTTGACTATATCCGGCGCGCCTGTTTGCCACTTTTCCTTCCTGATTACTATTACTACTATACCGCCAAATACCCCGTAAGGCTAATTCGACCCGTATTTCCTATATGCTGGTCCTATGTACGGTTCCCGAAATCGGTTTGCTACATAGTTCTCATATCGCCCTTTTGACACGGGAACTTGTCTAATTAACAGCGGCAGTCGCCCGGTCACTTCCAGGATACTGCCCATCGTCCCATGTAGCGATAACACTCGCAGAAATAAGGAGTTACTATTTCTTCTCGCCGCCGCCCGCTGCCTGGGCGCCCGGGGCCAGACGACGCTGAACGTTCAACTCAATTACGCCAAAATTCTGCTCGTGACGCATGATCGTCTGCTGCAGGGCGGCAAAGAGCCGTTTCGCTGTAAAATGGTTCATCACCACGCGCTTATCCACCTTGACCTTCTGATCCTGGCGGCTAAACGGGTTCGGATTCAATGCGAAATCCACGATTACCTCTTCCGGGGTGCCCGTGACGCGGCAGAAATTCGAATATACCGCTTCCAGACTCTCTTCGTCCAGCGTGATCTTGATCTGCTGGGCATCAGCCGGTACCTGACCCGGTTTTTCGGTTATTGCGCCTTCATTTTTGCTTTTGTCGTCGGCCATCAATCAATTCCTTTCACTCGTTCGTGCCGTTTCCATCTCTCATCTTACCGTCCGTCAGCAAGTTTACTACCCCTGTAAAGATACGGGCCCGTTGGGATTTGTCAAGACCCAACGCAGCCCACAGGAATTCCGCATTTTCACCATGGGCAGATAGGATGTCAAGGGGAAAAATAAGTTCCTGGTTCCTCGTTCCTGGTCTCCAGTTGTTAAGGTAGAGGAGTAAATGGGTGGATGGGTAGAAGAGTAGTCAAATTATCCTGCGGGAAAGCTAGGGATTTTTGCTCTGCTTTTCCCTTTGCTGAACCGACTATCGTGTGTTATAATTCTGACATCGAGGGGCGGGTTCCCCTCTGATTGAAACATAGGTAACTGTCAAATAGAATTTGGGAATTGAAGGGAGGCATTATGTTCGGAATTAAATTTATCAAAGTTCAGCCTACGGACTATGTTCTGCAATATCAAAAAGGGAAATTAGTGCGTGAAGGAACGGGATTAGCTTTTTTCTACTATGCACCAACAACCTCTCTCATTCGGATTCCCATTGCCAGCATGGACTTACCGTTCATATTCAAGGAAGTTACTTCCGATTACCAAGAAATTACCGTTCAGGGTCAAATTACGTATCGTATTTCAAACCCAAAAAAACTATCACAGTTGATGAATTTCACATTAACACGGAATGCTAAGGATTACGCTTCAGACGATCCTCAAAAACTTCAGCAACGACTCATTAATCATGTTCAAGTTTTGACTCGATCTTTTCTCAAAACTATGCAATTGCGTCAATCACTTGGGAGTTCCGATAGTCTGGTTACTACTCTACAAGAAGGATTACAGGAATCGAATGCAATTCTATCTTTGGGGATTGAGGTTTTGGATTTGTCGATTCTTGCGATTAAGCCAACCTCGGAAACGGCTCGCGCCCTGGAAGCGGAGACTAGAGAGCAGATTCTTCGGGAAGCCGATGAAGCGATATACACACGACGAAATGCAGCAATAGAGCAGGAAAGAACTATCAAAGAAAACGAACTAAACACAGAAATTGCGGTTGAAAATAAGCAACGACAGATCAAGGAAGTCCAAATGGAGACGGAGAAATCCGTTCAGCAGAAAAAACGTGAGTTACGAGAAACGGAGATGTCCACTAAGATAGCTTTAGAAGAACAAAATAAGGAATTAGTTGCTCTTGCCGGTAAAAACGCCAAACAGGAGGCGGATGCCAAAGCTTATGGCATTTCCGTGGTTATGAAAGCATTAGCCGAGACCGATCCAAAGGTTCTCCAAGCACTTGCTAGCGTTGACATGAAACCCGATCAGTTGGTGGCACTTGCCTTTAGAGAGATGGCGGATCGTGCTGATAAAATTGGACAACTCAACATTTCACCGGAATTGTTGAGGGAACTGTTGACGAAAAGAGAGAAACAATGACAGCTCGGGTATCGGAAAATAAAATTGTCCTCATCGTAAGAAAGACTCGGATAGATGAGCTTGTAGCCCGATTCAACACTGAGTCTCAAGCTCGGTTCTATATCGAACACCTTGGCGCTGACTTTTCTGACTATCAACTTGAACATGAACGCTATAAAACATCCGTCCAGAATGCCCAGCGTTTGCTTTCACACCTGGGAAGACTCCAAACGGTCAATAGAATGTATGTTCCGAACTTTATCTTTGGTCAGGGTGATATTGTGGTTGTACTTGGGCAGGACGGCCTAGTCGCCAATACACTAAAATATCTAAAGGATCAACCAGTAGTAGGAGTAAATCCGGATCCCGACCGATGGGAAGGTGCTTTACTTCCCTTTTTAGTGAAAGATCTGCCTAATATTATCCCGGCGGTTTACAAAAGAAAATGCCGTATAAACAAAGTGACAATGGCTAAAGCCGAACTCAATAACGGACAAATTCTTTATGGAGTTAATGATTTATTTATTGGGCCAAAGTCACATACTTCGGCTCGATATTCTCTTCAAATTTTGAACCGGTCGGAGGATCAATCCTCCAGTGGTATTATTGTATCCACAGGTCTAGGGTCCTCGGGTTGGTTCCGCAGTATTGTTGCTGGAGCTACAGGGGTCGCATCGTACCTTTCCGGCAGCCAAATACATCCCAGACAAAAAAATCGTTTTACCTGGGACGCTGATTATTTATTCTTCTCCGTTCGTGAACCGTGGCCGAGTAAGACCTCTTCAGCAGAAATTACCTTTGGGAAGATAACAAAAGACGCCCCTCTTTTACTCGTATCCCAAATGCCAGAGAATGGCGTGATCTTTAGTGACGGAATTGAAGATGATTATCTTGAATTTAATTCCGGTACCCATGCTTCGATCAAAGTATCAGAGAAGCAAGGTCATCTTGTTGTATGATAAAACACGAATTTACACTTTATAATCTCAGCAACGTGTGTTATGCTCATGCCCTTACTAGTACTAGCAGTACCCGCGTGGGCTATAAGATCCACTCTACCGAGAAAACTGGTTTTGATTTAAAATAAAAATGGATAATCATAAACAGTAAACTTCTATTTCCCGATAGATTCGGGTAGGGTGTGCAGAGCACATCATGTATTTCTTGACGGAGGAAAAATAACGCGGAGCGGATAAGGAATGGCGTAGAGCGTTTAGCGAATAAGGATGAGCGAAAAGCGGCTGTCGCCGCCGCACTCCCTAAAAATATCTGTGTTCATCTGTGAAATCAATGGTTTTAAAATCTCTGTGTCCTCGGTGTCCTCTGTGGCAAAAGAATTTTTAGACACTGATTCCACTGATTGTACTGATAATGTTAATTAACCTGTATCAATCAGTGTATATCTGTGTCTGAAATATATATTCTTCATCTTATTTATCCTGTCATCCTGTCCGGCCCTAACCCGACGTCATCTGGGCGGCCCAAAGTAGCCCTTGTTAATAAAGGATTTATAGTAAAATTACAAAACAAACCCAATTTACCCCCCTCTCACGGCCCAAAAACACGATCCACTATACGCTATACGCTAACCGCTATCCCCTGCTAATTGCCGATACAGAACAGATGTTTAAGACCTCGGATATAGATTTTACCCTGGCTGATCGCCGGTGAGGCGTAGGTATCTTCGCCGAGTTCGTTGCGGGCGACGAGATCGAACTTCTCGCCCGGTCGGACGACGGTCGTGACGCCTTTGTCGCTGAGAAAATACACCAGGCCGTTCGCGGAGACGAGCGAGGCGCTGTGTCCGCCGCCTAGTTTTTCTTTCCAGACGAGTTGGCCGGTTTTGGCGCGGAGGCAACTGGCGACGCCTTTATCGCTGACAACGATAAAATAGTCGCCAAAGGCGATGGGGCTCGGCACGTAGGCGCAATCCCCGTCATTCCGGGTCACCCACTGAATGTGGGTTTTGGTAACGTTGCCGCTGCCGTCCGGTCGGATGCCCTGCATGAACCGCTGCGGGTAGCCGCAGGTCATAAACAACAGATCGCCGTTATAAACCAGCGACGCGACGAACTGTTCCGTCGGTCCATCGCTGATCCAGTGTTGTTTGCCGGTGTCGGGATCGTAACTGGCTACGCACTTACTGCCGGACAGGATCAACTGATTTCGTCCGTCGATCGTGCGGATGATGGGGGGACAATAGCTGCGGGTATGATTGGGCCGAGGCGTCTTCCAGACGGTCTTGCCGTGGTTGCGGTCGAGGGCGACGAGGTAACCCGGCCCATCGTGATCGCCGTTGAGGATGAGTTTTTCGTTCCAGAGTACGGGACTCGAACAATAGCCGTGCATACTGGAAAACACACCCGGTCGCTCTTCCCAGATTTTGTTCCCGTCGAAATCGTAGGCGGCCACGAACATTTTGTCGCGATCGAGAAACGTGACATAGACGTACCGGCCATCGGTAATCGGCGTGGAGGAAGCGTAACTGTTCAACCGGTTAATTCGTTCCAGGGGCGCCACGAGGACGACCTGCTGCCAGAGGATTTTACCGCTGATGCGATCGAGGCACAGCAAGAGGCGCTGCTGCTTTTCCATGATAGCAGTCACGGTAAAGATACGGTCGTCCCAGACGATGGGCGAGGCATGGCCTTTCCCGGGCAGGGGCGTTTTCCAGACGATATGTTGCGTAGAGCTCCAGCGGATGGGAACGTTGGTTTCCAGGCTCGTTCCGTCGCGCCGGGAACCGCGCCACTGGTTCCAGTTTTCGGCCCGCAAGCTGCTCGCGAGTACCATCAGCGAGACACTTAAAAATAAAACTCGATTATACATATTATACATATCTCCACCTACCAGACGATCATGGCGTCAAGTTTGCTTCATCCATTATCCAAATGCGATTCTCATTTATGCAGCGCTTTAGGGCGCCATATATCGTTTCCTTTGACCACCGATTTACCTCGGATCATACCTCAGGAGTATTTTAAGCGGCATCAATGGATTTTTCAATCCGAGCGGAATATAATCTCATTAAGAATATGGAAATCATTTTGAAAACAGGAAATACGCATGGATTCTCGAGGCACAAACGAGGGCGCCCCCGAGGGAGTAAGTGGGTCGTATAGAGGGATTTCACGGTACACTCAACGCTACGTTGAAGGGTTTTTCAGGTTTGGAATCATCCTGTTGATTTTAACGGTATTTTCGGAAAAAGCGCAATCCGCTAATGAGGCAACCGCATCCGAGGCGCCGTCTGCAGCGCAACGTTTTATCCCGATCCCTCATCCGGCTACGATGCTTTTACGCAGTCCGTCGGTACATCGAGAATTACACCTGGAATCACACCAACTGCCGTACCTGGAGAACGTGCTGGACGAAATCGAACTACGACTCTGGCAGTTGCGCGATGAATCGCCTGAGAAGCGAAATAAGAACGCGAGGCCGCTGCTTGAGACCTTACCGCAAAAGCTGGCCTCTATTCTCACGGCGCCGCAGCAAAACCGTTATCAACAACTCGTTTGGCAGGCTCTGGGCATTTACGCTTATGGGGAACCTGAACTGCAACGTCGTTTGCAGTTATCCTCTCGCCAACAGACCCAAATGGAAGACACGTTTCAAAGATTAAGAGACAAGATATCTTCTTTAACTCGTCCGGAGAAATCCGCTTCCGGAAGCGGCTCTCAGGTTTCCGCCGCCAAACTCATCGCGCAGGCGCACAAAGACATTCAGGCCCTTTTGAGCGACCGCCAGCGTCTCATGCTGGGGCAAATCCTGGGGCGGCACTACGATCTTAAACCGGTCCGAAATCTCGCCTGTAAAGCGCCGGAATTTCAACCGGTCGAGGCGTGGCTTCATTCGTCGCCGTTGACCTGGAACGATCTAAAAGGCAAGGTAACGGTCGTTCATTTTTACACGTTCGGCTGCATCAACTGCAAACGCAACCTACCGTATTACCATCGTTGGGTAAAACGGTTTCCACCCGCTCAGTTCCAGATGATCGGCATCCATCGACCGGAAACTCAACGCGAACGAGACCTGGCACAGGTAACACAAAAGGCGGCAGAAGCAGGTATGGACTACCCGATTGCCGTCGATACGCAGAGTTTGAATTGGGACGTCTGGGCGAACCGCATATGGCCCAGCATTTACCTGGTCGATAAAAACGGATTCGTACGGTATTGGTGGTACGGCGAGCTCAATTGGCAGGGCGCCCCTTCCGAGAAATGGATGCGTGCGAAAATCGAAGAACTCCTCCAGGAATCCTATCCCACGCGGGAAAAAATCCCTCCTCCAACATCGTGAAAGAACGCGTCTGATGACCCATGACCGGCTTGTATATGCGTGGTTCTCTTTGTAGTATGATTTTCTTATGACTGAGGGAATAGACGTATCGTGGTTTTTAGGACCGGCGGGACCGGTGGCGGCGGCGCTGCGCGAGTATGAATCGCGGACGGAGAAGATTCAGATGGCCCGCGCGATTGGCAAGGCGTTTCGCGAGAAGAAGCATCTGGTCGAGGAAGCGGTCACCGGGGTGGGTAAAAGCTTTGCTTATCTCGCTCCCGCGATAGCCCAGGCGGTGAAGCATAAACAAAAAGTAGTGGTCAGCACGTACACGATTGCACTGCAGGAACAACTGATCCGGAAAGACATCCCGTTTTTGCAGCGGATCAGCGAGGTGGAGTTTACGGCGGTTTTGGCCAAGGGGCGGGGGAACTATTTTTGCTATCGTCGGTACGAACAGGCGCTAAAGCGTCAGGCGACCTTATTTGAGGAGCATTCGCAATACGAAGCGCTGGAACAACTGGGGCGATGGTGTCTTCAAACGCGGGACGGTTCGCTGAGCGATCTGGATTTCACGCCGCCGGCGGCGGTGTGGGAGACGGTCTGTTCGGACGAATCGACCTGTCGGGGGAAAAAATGTAATAAGAATTCGAGTTGTTTTTATCAGAAGGCGCGACGGCGGATGTACGGAGCCGATCTGGTGATAACGAATCATGCGTTGCTCTTTTGCGACCTGGCGGTTCGTCTGGAAGGGGGTTCCATCTTACCCAAGTGTCCGCTAGTGGTACTGGACGAAGCGCATAATGTAGAGACGGTCGCTTCCAAACATTTCGGGCTGCGCCTGACCAACAACCAGGTCCGTTTTTTATTGAATCGCATCTACAATCCCAAAAACCATAAGGGCATCCTCGCCCATCGGGCAGACAGGCATCTGGAAAACCTGATCGAGGGTTGTCATCGTCAGGCGGACATTTTTTTCAGCGCGGTACTCAACTTCAGCGATGTGGAGCAGTTTAAGGGCGGCACCGGACGGATTCGTCAGGCGGGGAAATTCACCAACACGCTGACCGTTCCACTCAATACGCTGGGCGACTATCTCAAGCAGCTCGCGGCCAACGAGCAGGACGAACAGGAACGAATCGAGATCATGGCATATGCGCAGCGGTGCTGGTCTTTCGCGCACGCCCTGGATCAATACGTCTCCCAGGCGTTACCGGAAAGCGTCTATTGGATCGAGACAAGACGGCGGCGGTACGGTCCGATGGTAATTTTACAATCGGCGCCCCTGCACGTCGGGGCGCTGCTGCAAAAGGCCCTGTTCAAGCCGTCCGAATCCGTCATCATGACCAGTGCCACCCTCAGCACTCAGGGTAAAAAGGAACCTTATGAAACGGAAACAAGGGATGACGTGGATTTCTCCGAGAATGACCGGGACACCTCCTCTCCCGCCAAGCCAACCGGTTTTGAATTCTTTAGTTCCCGACTGGGGTTGGAGGAGTATCAGACGCTTTTACTGGGTTCTCCCTTCGATTACGAATCCCAGGTGACGGTCTATATCGAATCGTATTTGCCGGAACCGAAGTTACAGCAGGCGGAATTTCTCGACGCGGCTATCGACGCGATTCAAAAATACCTGCTGCAGACCGAAGGGCATGCGTTTGTGCTTTGCACCAGTTTCAAACAACTCGACCAACTCGCCCGGGGATTAGGGGACTTCTGCGCGGAATACGACTATCCCCTGCTCACGCAAGGCAAAGGAAAGAACCGCACGCTGCTACTGGATCAATTTCGGCGTCAGGCGCACAGCGTTTTATTAGGCACGGACAGTTTCTGGCAGGGCGTGGACGTACCCGGGGCGGCACTATCAAACGTGATCATCGTAAAGCTGCCCTTTTCGGTACCCGACCATCCGCTGCTGGAGGCGCGGCTGGAACAGATCAAGGCGGCGGGCGGCAGTCCATTTTTTGATTACCAACTGCCGGAAGCGGTGCTGAAATTGAAACAGGGCTTCGGCCGACTGATTCGACGTCGCAGCGACACGGGGATCGTCGTACTGCTCGATCCGCGGGTGGTGAGCAAATCCTACGGTCGGAAATTCCTGGCGGCCCTGCCGCACTGTCTGACACGGATTATTACCGGAGTTAATGAGTAAATGGGTAGAGGGGTTGTATAGTTGGGGCATATCCGTTCTCGGTTCTCCGTACGGATCAGGTGAACCCTGAATAATAATTATAATCCAAATATATAAAAAAAGAACCCGTGATGATTCTGCCCAGGTTCTTTTCTTAAATCAGATTTTTTATGCCAGGGGAATACCGAATGCTCCCCGTGCGTACGTTAGAATGTTCCGGCTGCATAGGGACTGGAAATGGGATAGTGGGTTACAAAATATTCAATATCCACGTTGCCCGGGAAAGGATGCTCCCCCGTGCTGGGGCGCTCTTCAAAATAATCCACGGTCTCATCCTCTTTCCATTTATACCTGGCGGCATGGCCGTCCAGAAAGGCCAGACAACAGCCGTCCACATGGTACATGCCCAGCGGATCCCACCAGGTATATCGTCCGATCTCCGGGACAAAGGACCAACCGTCATAGTCGAAATTGGCGCCGCCTTTCATGTCGTAGGTCGTCTCCACAAAACAATATTTATCCTCCGGAAACGGCAGCGAACTGTACTTTTTGACGATTTCACCCGAGTGAATCGAATCCGTACTGGTAAACAAATTGTTCTTGCCCATCAAGCCATCCGGCAGACTATAACTACGGAAGGCCTGAAACATGGGGCCGGTGTTGCTGCCTTTGCCTTCATATAAACGTCGATCGCCCGGACAGTGATATGCTTCCACGTTATTGACATAGGGATAGATCGCACCCGTGATGCACCCGCGCTCGC
>CAZNQT010000092.1:0-11705 GCA_964574885.1 uncultured Pirellulales bacterium | reverse complement strand
GCAGTACTCCGAGTCGTCCGCCAGTGCGACCGCCGTCGGGAGCGGGAAAGACACGTCGGCCACCGGCGAAGGTGAATGACGTATATCAAATTTCGCCGAGCGGATTCGTGGAAAAGATATTCAGTAAGGCGGTGGTGATTCTGGATATGAAGTATGGCGGGGACGGGCAATTGTATCTGGGAACGGGTAATGAGGGGCAGTTGCTGCGTCTGGATGTAAACCGCCAGGAAGCAGTAGTGCTGTATGAGTCGAAGGCTTCGGTACAGGTATCGGCGTTGTGTGTGGATGACGGAACGATATATGCGGGTCTGGCGAATCCGGGTGAATTGCTGGCCATCCAGAAAAACTACGTTCGCAAAGGGATTTTCGATTCGGACGTGATCGACGTGAAGCAAATCACGAAATGGGGGAAGCTGCAACTGGATGCGGATATTCCCGACGGTACGGGCGTGTGGGTGGCGACGCGGAGCGGCAACACGTCGGATCCGAAGAACGGGGGCTGGTCAGACTGGTCGGCTTCGCAGATGGTGGAGACGGATTTACCCATCGAATCGGAACCGGGTCGGTTTTTGCAGTATCGGTTACTCCTGTCGAGTTTCAACGGCAAGGCGACGCCGACGATACGCGAGGTGAAACTGGCGCACATGATCCCGAATCTGCCTCCGAAACTAAGCGGTTTGACGGTGAAGCGCGGAGCGAGCAGCAGTTCATCGAGTAAAGGAGCGGGTCCCCCAACGTTCAGCGTGACGTGGAAGGCGGCGGATGCGAACCATGATAAGCTGGAGTACAAGGTGTATCTGCGGGAGTTAGGCCGGCAGAAATGGATTCGGATAGCCAAAGATTTGAGCAAGTCACCGTACAGTTGGAACAGTCAGACGGCGGCGGACGGTCGGTATGAGATCAAGGTGGAAGCGTCAGACGAGGAGAGTAATCCGACAGGGACAGGTCTGACAGATAGCCGAGTGAGTCGGCCGATCGTGGTGGATAATACGCCGCCGGAAGTGGAGGAACTCGGCTGGAAAATCGAAGGTAAGAAGGTGAGCGTCACGGCGAAACTCCGCGATGCCCTCAGTGTGATCGGTAAGGTGGACTTCAGTGTGGATAGTGCGGAGAAGTGGAAGGTCGCCGTGCCGGTGGACGGCGTGTATGACAGCCGGGAAGAGACAGTGAAGTTTGACTTTGAAGTGGAAGACGCGGGAGAACATTTACTGTCGATCCAGTTTGCAGATGCGTTAGGGAATAGTACGTATCGGAACGTGCGACTGGAAATAAACTAGACAGAGGTGTGCAATGCACACCCTACGAATAAATGACGAATGACGAAACTAGAATGACGAAACCAGAATGACGAATCAATGACGAAGTACGAATGACGAATAAAGAGAGATAAAGAAGACCATATGAGTGGGAAGGAGTGATTTAATTGGAGAATCATCGTCAGAGTAGAATCAAGCGGCTGCGGAAACAAGGATTTCGGGCGCGGATGCGGACAAAGCGAGGACGCCGGATCATCAATCGCAAGCGAAGCGCCGGTCGTGAGGTGAACGTGCGGGATAAGGTGTAGGTAAAACTAGTTGTGAGTGGATAGTTATGAGTTGTGAGAACCGGATTAGGAGTCGGTAATGAGATCGGATGTTGTGAAAAAAGGTTTTGAGCGGGCGCCGCATCGGGGTTTGTTGAAGGCGTGCGGGATTCGTGATGAAGATATGGGTAAGCCCTTCATCGGGATCGCGAACAGCTACGTGGATATAATACCGGGTCACGTGCATTTATATGAGGTGGGGGAGTTGGTCAAGCAGGCCGTTCGAGAGGCGGGGGGCGTGCCGTTCGTGTTTAATACGATCGGGATCTGCGACGGGATCGCGATGGGGCATACGGGGATGAAATATTCCCTGGTAAGCCGTGAGGTGATTGCCGATTCCGTGGAGTGTATGGTGCGGGCGCACTGTTTTGACGGCCTGATCTGTATTCCGAACTGTGATAAGATCATACCGGGGATGTTGATGGCGTCGGTGCGAGTGAATATCCCGACGATCTTCGTGTCGGGCGGACCGATGCTGGCGGGTAAGACGTCGGATGGTAAGGCGGTGGATTTGATCAGCATATTTCAAGGCGTAGGCGCTTATAAAAAGGGTGGGATCACGGCCGAACAGTTAAAGGAACTGGAGGATACGGGGTGCCCGACGTGCGGTAGTTGCAGCGGGATGTTCACGGCGAACAGTATGAATTGTCTGTGCGAGGCGATCGGGATGGCGCTGCCGGGGAACGGTACGATACCGGCAGTAGATGCGCGACGTCAGGAGTTATATATGCAGGCGGGGAAGCGCGCCGTGGAATTGGTGACAGAAGACCTCAAGCCGCTGGATATTATCAACCTGAAATCTATGGATAACGCATACGCGCTGGACGTGGGGATGGGGGGATCGACGAATACGATCCTGCACGGTCTGGCGCTGGCGAATGAAGCGGAGATTCAGTATGACCTGGAGCGGATCAATGCGATCTCGCAACAGTGTCCAAATATCTGCAAAGTGTCGCCTTCGTGTGAGTATCATATTGAGGACGTGGATAAGGCGGGGGGGATCAGTGCAATCCTGAAGGAACTTACGCGGATTGACGGATTGATCCATACGGATTGTCCTACCGTTACAGGCAAGACGATCGGGGAGAATGTTGCCGGGGCGGACATAACGGATACGGATTGTATTCGCAAGATTGAAAATCCCTACTCGGCGAAGGGCGGTCTGGCAATATTGCGGGGGAATCTGGCGCCGGACGGAGCGGTAGTGAAGAGCGCCGGAGTGCCGAAGTCGATGCTGCAACACAGTGGACCGGCGGTGATTTTCAATAGTCAGGAGGAGGCGTGTGAAGGGATACTGGGCGGTAAAGTTAAAGAAGGCGATGTAGTGGTAATCCGTTACGAAGGCCCGCGCGGAGGTCCAGGGATGCAGGAGATGCTGGGTCCGACGAGTTATATTCAAGGCCTGGGTCTGGGCGAAAGCGTAGCATTGATCACTGACGGACGATTCAGCGGCGGGAGTTGGGGCGCCAGTGTGGGCCATGTGAGTCCGGAAGCAGCGGCGGGCGGTCCGATTGGCTTATTGCAGGATGGGGATATCATCGAAATTGACATTCCCAGTAATACGATCAAGGTGCAAATAACGGACGAGGAATTGGCCAAACGGCGCAAGGCATGGCAACAACCGGAACCACGAATCATAGAAGGAGTGCTCGGCAAATACGCCTCGATGGCCTGCTCAGCGGATACGGGTGCGATACAAAAGTGGGAGTAAGAAAAATACCACGAAGTAAAATGACGAATAACGAAATCCGAATGTTGAATCAATGACGAAGACCGAATGACGAATAATATTTAAACCACAGATTTCACGGATTACACGGTTTTTTAAATAGAATTTGAAAATATGAAGAAGGAATCTAAAGATAAAGACATATTGGATGAGTATGATTTTCCGGTGAGCAGCGCGGCAAGTATGCGAAACAATACCATCGAGAAACGAATATCGTGGTTTTGGATCCGGATGTTGTAGAAACATTTCCTAATTCGGAAGCAGCCAACCAGGCTTTACGCTCATTGACAGCCCTTTGGAACCGTAAAGCGACTTAACGACTTGTGATCGTGGGCGATGTTTGCCCTGCCGGTGAACAAGAAAAGTTACAGGTATGGCACTATGGTTTTTTATGTGATCAATTTCGTAATGATTATGTTCATGTTTGGATTGGCATTTCTTAATGTTTTGCAGGAAAACATTCATTCAGAGAATTACTTACCTTTAATTTTATTTTCTGTTTTAGCACCGATTTTAGCGACCGCTCTCGTTCCTGTATTACAGCAAAAATCGGCTCGATTGAAATTGGTTAAAAAGGGCGCATTATTTATAACTATTACAGGTTTAATGATATATTCTTATTATGTATTGAAGGGGCACAGTAATCCCAACACGGCTGGGCACATGCATATAATCTTATTTCCGATTTCATATGGCATATATTCTTTGGCGGTTATGGCCTTATGTGGTTTTTTCGAACGCATCTTGGCGGATTCATCGGCTAAATAATGTGAGATTATCGAGAGCATTTTCCAGTCACGGCGAAACAAACAAGGTGCCGTAAGTGTTTGTGATTCAGTAAGTTATATAAGCCAAAAGATTTTCATAGAGATGTATAATTGCCTGTGGGTTGACATTTAGGGGATTAGCCGGTTCAATGCGTGTGGAAAGAAATCGAATACGTTGCGAAGGGCTATGGCGAATAAGGAGTGCAGACATGCTACGAAAAGGATTTCCTATGATTCGTGGAATAGGGTACCTCAGCCTGAGTATGGTACTGGCGGTGTTGGTGGGATGTCAGAACATGAACCGTGAACCGCAGGTCGATCCTCTGGAGATAGCCGAGGGTGCGGATTTGCAGCGGAATACGGAGGTGCAGTTGGTGGAACAGATGGCCATGCACCGGAACAAGTATGAGCAGTATCTGGGATTGCTCTATGAATTTTACGATCGGCAGGGCAATCACCTCAAGGCGAGTTGGGTGCAGAAGGAAGCGGAGTATATGAAGATGGCGCCGCGGCGGGAGTATCTGGTGATCGCGGAAGTGGCGGGTCCGGACTTGCGGGCGCGGGACTCGATCGCCGATGCGGACGTGCTGTATGAGGAGGGGCTTCAATTGATGAAGGAAGGATCGGGATTGTTTATCAATAAGAAGAAGCTGTATGAAGCGATCGATAAATTTAATGCCCTGATTACGAACTATCCCACGAGCGATAAGATCGATGATGCGGCCTTTCAGATTGCGGAGATTTACCGTCGCTGGCTGGCGAGCTATGATCGGGCGTTATTGTATTATCATCGGGTGTGGCAGTGGGATCCGCAGACGCCGCTACCGGCCCGGTTTTACGTGGCTAAGATATATGACGAAGTGTATCACGATCGGATCAAGGCGCTGGATTATTACCATCAGGCGATCAACCTGGAGTCGGATTATCCGGAGAACGTGGTGTATGCCCAGAACCGCATTGATGCGATCGATAAAGAATTGGAACGGGAGAAGTAAATTCAGTGACGAGTTGTGGGTTGTGAGTTTCGAGAAAAAGTTTACGGTTCACAGTTCACGGTAAGAGAAGATCGTAGTTAGCGTAGATCGGGTAGCGGATAGGGAAAACGATTCTTCGCTTCGCTCGGAATGACGAGTCAATGACGAATAGCGAATGACGAATTAGTAACAAGGAACCAATGGCGATGTGGTCAGGAACCCACCGGTCGTTCGGTGGGTTTCGCTGTGTAGGGGGCCAGCGGACTCGGATCAGGTATAAGAGGATTACGCGTGCAGATAACGGTACTGGTGGCCATGTTTATCGCCTTATTGGCGGGGAGTTTTTTCGAGTCGGATAATCTACCAATTTGGCTGACTCATTGGTTGAATAGATTTACAACCCTGGAGCGGCTAGGTTTTATTTTCGGATTGATATTAATTCTATGGTCGATTTTTCGAGTGGTCTCGGTACAGGTCGTACGCCGTATAGGGCGGATGGGTATTACCGGGAGTAGGTCGCTGCGGCTCCCCGGTCAGATGGATATGGTGCTGAGGATACTTATCTTGACGGTATTTACCGGGCAATTGTTCTTGGGTGGATGGGCGCAACTAATTGTGGTGAAATGGGGGATGGATCGCTTTATTCTGGCGGATGAAATCCTGCTGCTGTTGCCGTTTTTGCTGATGATTATTTTGTTTTGGCACAGTTATTATCCGGTGAACCGTTACGTGCGTGAGCATATCGTGGCGGGTCAATTGGCGGAAGGGATGGCGGCCCGCCCGGTGTGGAGCCGCCGACAGTATATTTCGTTTAACGTACGGACCGGGATGTTGATGATTCTCGTGCCGATCCTGTTGATCAAGGGATTCCTGGATTTGATTGATATGATTCAATATCATTTTCTGGGTTCGGCGGTCTGGGCGGATGTTGTCAGTAAGATTGTCGGGACGATGGGAGTGGCGGCGATCTTTATTTTCGCGCCCTTGTTATTGCGTTATATCTGGCTGACTCGTCCTTTACCGCCGGGGCCGTTGCGGGATCGGTTGGAATTGTTTTGCCGCCGGATGGGATTGAAAATCCGCGATCTGTTACTTTGGGATACGCATAGCGCGGTGGCCAATGCGGCCGTGATGGGTTTGTTCGGCAGAATACGCTATGTGTTGTTGAGCGACGCCGTGATTGAAAATATGCCGGACGATCAAATTGAAGCCGTATTTGGACATGAGGCCGGTCACATCAAACATCATCACATTATTTTTCTGGTGTTGTTTGTCGTGGGAGCCGGTTCTTTAGTTATCGTACTGGGTGAACTAGGCGCTCAGGCGCTGATGAGGTGGCTGGTGCCGGAGACGATCTGGACGAAATATGAAGAAGGAATCGTGGGCGGATGGATAATACTTTTAATTGTGTTGTGGGCGATGGCGTTCGGTTGGGTGTCGCGGCGGTTTGAGCGACAGGCGGATTTGCACGGCGCCATGGTCGTGGATTCCAACGGGGAGGGCCCGGATGCCGAGCCAGAGAATAAACCAACAATAGAAGAAAGCAATGACTCGAGCGCCGCCGATCCCCCGCGACGAAATCCGAGGAAGGATTTAACCGAGCGGGGCGCGGGGATTTTCGGTGCGGCCTTGGTCCGGATTGCCTTGTTGAACGGGATCTCGATCGATGCGCATTCGTGGCGACATTCGAGTATCGGCAGCCGGGTGAATTTTCTGCGGACGCTGGCATTGTCGGAATATGAATTGAAACGATTCCAGCGAGTTATAGTCATCCTTAAAATCCTCATCGTACTGTCTGTATTATTAGGAGTAGGAGGATCGGGGCTGTTGAATAGGCTGATGGGATAAAAAAATTAAAAATCAAACCGTGAAATGCAAAATGACAATGCAAAATTCAAAATGTGTTCCTAATGAATTTTTACTCAAACCAGGTGGAAATTCCCATGGGTAGAAATTGTAAGCTACCGCTTACAATAGGATTACGATCGTAGGAACAGGGCATTTTCAATTGGTTTGAGTATAAGGTAATTGTTTATGGATGTAATATGTCATGGAATTGATTTAGTGGACGGTACACGGATACGGGAACTGTTGGATAAACACGGGCAGCGGTTTCTGGATCGGGTGTTTACGGCAGGGGAGCAGCAATACAGTCAACGGCATCGTTTGCAGGTGGAACGTCTGAGCGGTCGGTTTGCGGTGAAAGAAGCCGTAATGAAGATGCTGGGTACCGGCTGGCAGAATGGAATCGCCTGGACGGATATCGAAGTGGTGAATGATGCCCTGGGTCGGCCGGAGGTGAAGCTGTCGGGCAAAGTAGCAGGCTTAGCCAAAGATTTGGGGATCGAGCAGGTCAGTGTCAGTATTACTCACACCAGCGGTCTGGCAGTGGCGTCGGCCATCGCGTTGGGTAATAAATAAAAAAGTTGTGAGTTATAGATTGTGAATGGTGAGAAGGGGAGAAAAACATGGATAAGTTAAATGAGATTACGCGGAAGCGTAGGGCGGCGCATGAAAAATTATTGAAGCTGGATTCAAAGGTGTATAAAGCGTTTCTGGAGATGGTATCGGCACGGTTCGCGCTGGAAGTGATGGATATAATATTTCCGAAGCAATGATCCGGACGGATTAACCGATAAAATTACATTTAAAAAATTTCCATAAATCTATGACGGTAACGATAACGAATATGACTGCGGCAGATTGGTATGAGGTACGGGAGATATATTCTCAGGGGATAGCTACCGGTCAAGCCACATTTGAAAAAGAGAAGCCAAATTGGGAGCAATGGGACGAGAACCATCTAAGAAACTGCCGATTGGTAGCGAAAAATGAGGAGAATCAAATCGTTGGTTGGGCCGCTTTAAGTCCGGTTTCATGTCGAGACGTTTACCGTGGAGTTGCTGAGGTGAGTATTTATATTCGTGAGACAATGCGGGGGGAGGGTATTGGTAAACTATTATTACAAGCATTGATATATGAGTCGGGACGGGAAGGTATTTGGACCTTGCAGGCAGGTATTTTTCCCGAAAATAAGGCGAGTATTGCCCTCCATAGATCCCTGGGATTTCGCGAAGTGGGATATCGGGAACGCATAGGGCAGATGAATGATGTTTGGCGAAATGTAATTCTATTTGAACGACGAAGTCTGGTTGTGGGTATTTGATGCAGGATTGTTTTTTTGAGGTAATGGTAGTGGGGGGTGGGCATGCGGGAGCGGAAGCAGCGCATGCGGCAGCGCGACTGGGGTGTAAGACGGCGCTGGTGACGATGGCAGTCAGCCGGATCGCCCAGATGAGTTGCAATCCGGCGATTGGTGGGCTGGCCAAGGGACAGATCGTGCGTGAGGTCGATGCGCTGGGCGGAGTAATGGGATTGGCGGCGGACGATGCGGGGATTCAGTTTCGTATGTTGAACCGGCGCAAAGGACCGGCGGTCTGGGGACCACGGGCACAGGCGGACAAATGGACCTATATCGAAATCATACGCCGGCTGCTCGGGCAGGTTGAGAACTTGACGATCATCGAGGATGCCGTGGCGGAACTGGATGTTTCTGAAGGGCGTGTGTCAGGAGTCATAACTGAATCGGGCCAACGGCTGGGCGCCGGCGCGGTGGTAATCACTACGGGAACGTTTTTACGGGGATTATTGCATACGGGACCGGAGCAGCAGCCGGGAGGACGGTTCGGCGAACCGGCGGCGCAGCATTTGTCAACCAGTTTGGAACAAGCCGGGCTGCAACTGGAGCGTCTGAAAACCGGTACGCCGCCGCGGATTGACGCCAATACTATCGACTATGAGAAACTGGATAAACAACAAGGCGACGAGGCGCCGGCGCCGTTCAGTTTTCTGACCGACCGAATCGAGAGAGAACAAATCTGTTGCTGGATCAGTTATACCAACGCACAGACGCATGAAATCATTCGGAGCAATCTGGATCAGGCGCCGTTATATACCGGCCAGATTCAAAGTACGGGACCGCGATACTGTCCGAGCATCGAGACGAAAATCATACGGTTTGCGGATAAAGAGCGGCATCAGATTTTCCTGGAGCCGGAAGGGCTGCATACGAACTGGATCTATTGCAACGGGATCAGTACGTCGCTGCCGAAAGCAGTACAGGATAACGTAGTGCATAGTATTCCGGGTTTGGAGGGGGCGCAGATTTTACAGTATGGTTATGCGATTGAATATGATTATGTACCGCCCATGCAGATACGATCTACGCTGGAGAGTAAAAAGGTATGCGGTTTGTTTTTAGCGGGACAGATTAACGGAACCAGCGGCTACGAAGAGGCGGCGGGACAGGGGTTGCTGGCCGGCGTCAATGCCGCCCGCAAGGTTCGGGGCCCAGACCTGGTGACGCTGCGGCGGGATCAGGCCTATATCGGCGTGATGATTGATGATCTGGTCACCCGGGGGATCGATGAGCCGTATCGGATGTTTACCTCGCGGGCGGAATATCGACTGCTGTTGCGGGCGGATAACGCGGATGTGCGTTTGACGCCGTTGGGTAGAGAATGGGGTTTGGTGGATGATCGTCGTTGGGAGAAATTTCAGCAAAAGCAACGGCAGGCCAAAGAAATTCAGACTTATCTTAAACGCCAAAAAATAGACGGGAAGGAATTGGAACAATTACTGCGACAGCAGGATCGAGACGTAGATTGGTTACTGAAAGTTGACCCAGAGTTGGCAGCCAAGAGTTATAATCAGTTCGCCTTGCAGCAGGTAGTGAATGATGTGCGGTATGCGGGGTACGTCGAAAAACAGAACCGCTTGGTCGAGCGATTTAAGCGGGCGGAGGGCATGAAACTGCCCGCGGATTTGGATTATCGTCAAGTGGAACATCTGCGGTTCGAAGCGCAGGAGAAATTGCAGCGGGTCCAACCGGCGAACCTGGGTCAGGCCTCCCGCATCAGCGGCATAAATCCGGCCGATATCACCGTTTTGATGGTGTACTTAAAAAAAGTTCACAGTTAACAGTTTACGGTTTACAGTTAAGATTTTCATAACCGTTCACGCAATTCGTAACAAGCCTCCGGTGGTAACCGGGGGACGGTGAACGCTTACAATAGTTTGATTCCAGTCCTGGTAATAGATAGTATAATACCCTATTAGCTCCGATGGATTGTCAGTATTTAGCCGGCGGGTGGCAGCCTCAAGCGAGTCCGCGAGCTTGGGGCTGGCGATCCCGAAGCAGTATGGAAGAAAGGATCATAACTTATGATTAAAATCCTGATACAGCAAATGATATTCATAGTTTCAGCTATGTCAGCATGTCAGGGGGCGATGACGATTTATGTATCTCCGATGGGTTCGGACGAGGGAGCGGGAACGAGAATCTCGCCGTTTCAATCGCCGGCACGAGCCCGCGATGCGATTCGTCAGATCAAAAAAAGCCGGGGACGAATACCGCAAGGAGGATTTATCGTAGAATTGCAGGAAGGGACCTACGAACTGGATAAGCCATTGGAAATAACGGCCGAAGATTCCAGTGCGAAGGAATCGCCGACCGTGTATCGTGCTCAACCGAGTAAGGAAGTACGAATCAGCGGCGGAAAACGAATTACGAATTTTCAAAAAGTAACGGATGTGAACGTATTGGCCAAAGTTAATCCGGCGGCGCGAAATTCCCTCGTCCAGGCAGATTTGAAGAAATTGGGAATAAAAGATTTCGGTCGGCTCCGTGAGCGTGGATTTGGCTATCCGGTCCGACCGGCGCACATGGAACTGTTTTTTCAGGATAAGCCGATGACCTTGGCGCGCTGGCCGAACGAGGGATATGTCAAGATTGCCGATCTGTCCGGCGACGCTCAGTCGGGCCGATTTCAATATAGCGAGGACAGGCCCAAACGCTGGCTCCAGGAAAACAACGTCTGGATTTATGGCTACTGGTACCACGACTGGGCGGATAGTTATATTCCGGTTGAAAAAATCGATCCGCAAAATAAAACATTGCAATTGAAAACCAAACCGCATTACGGATTGCGCAAAGGACAGCGATGGTTCGCCTTAAATTTACTTTCAGAGTTGGATGCGCCGGGGGAGTATTATGTCGATACAAAACAGGGGGTGCTCTATTTTTGGCCGCCGGCGCCGCTGAAAAATGGGGCCGCCGTCGTAAGCGTTACGAATCAACTGATAACCGTGAAAGATGCGAAATATATCACGATTCAGGGCATGATTCTGGAGGCGTGTCGGGCCACGGCGATTACCATATCCGGCGGGGAGCATAATCGGGTGCTGGATTGCGTAATTCGCAATACCGGCAATAAGGCGGTTACCGTGAGTGGAACGGATCATGTCGTCAGCGGCTGTACGATCTACGAAACTGGGGACGGCGGCGTCAGTCTCAGCGGGGGCGATCGTAAAACCTTAACGCCGGCGCGCTTGCGAGCGGAGAACAATCATATCTATAATTACAGCCGCTGGTGCCATACCTATCGTCCTGCCGTGGGAGTTGGCGGATGTGGCAATATCGTGCGGCATAACCTGATTCATCACGGGCCGCATAATGCGATTCAACTGGGCGGGAACGATCACGTCATTGAATACAATGAGATTCATCATGTCTGTCAGGATACCGGCGACGTAGGGGCGTTTTATATGGGGCGCGACTGGACGGCGCGGGGGACAGTGATCCGGTATAATTA
>CAZNQT010000091.1:0-11709 GCA_964574885.1 uncultured Pirellulales bacterium | reverse complement strand
CTTTGCGTGAGACACTTTTTAGCGGTAGGATGGACTCTTAGTTCTCGCGGCGAAGCAAAGCAAAGCCGGAGCCCATGCGGTTCTTCGGTTTAATAAATTTGAATTTTGAACCTTCGAATTTGTTTTGGATTTCGGATTTAGTGCTTAGGATTTGGTTGCGAATAGTGACAATGACTCACACGCAAAATTGAATTTGCACACATCATGTATCTGCGATACTATATGCTCGTATTCGATAGATGACTAAAATAAAATCAAAGGAGTGCAAGATATGAATCGCAGGACCTTTCTAAAGCAATCAGCAGCAATCGGCGCGTTTACCATCGTACCGAGTTCCATCCTCGGCGGCGCGGGCCGGACCGCGCCCAGTGATAAAATCACCCTCGCCGGCATCGGCATCGGCGGCGTCGGCCACAGCCAACTCAAAAGCTGTGACAGCCAGGGAGGCCAGATCGTCGCCCTCTGCGATGTCGATGATGTCTATGCCAAACGCTCCTACGATCTCTGGCCGCAGGCCAAACGCTACCGCGACTTCCGTGAATTACTCAATGCGGATCAGGATATCGACGCCGTCTATTGCGGCACGCCGGATCATTCACACGCCGTCATCGTGATCCCATTCCTGCAAAAGAAAAAGCACGTCTGCTGCGTCAAGCCGCTCACCCGCACGATCTATGAATGCCGCCGCGTCGTGGAAACCGCCCAAAAAGCCAAAGTATCCACCCAGGTAACCGCCTCGCCCAATGCCACCGACCGTGGCTGTTCCACTTGCGAGATGATCTGGGACGGCGCCATTGGCGACGTCCACGAAGTACATATCTGGTCCAACCGCCCCTTATGGCCCCAGGGCATGCTCCGACCCAAAGGCGCCGATCCCGTCCCTAAAACCCTCGACTGGGACCTCTGGCTCGGCCCCGCACCGGTCAGACCGTTCAAAAACAAATGGCCTGACGACGATCTGGCCCTATACATGCTCCTTAACAAAAGTGTCGTCAATGCCGTCTATCATCCCTGGAACTTCCGAGGCTGGTGGCAGTTCGGCACCGGCGCTTTGGGCGATATGGGCTGTCACCACTTCAATATCCCCAAAAAAGCCCTGAAAATGGGTCACCCCACCCGCGTCAGCGCCTCCGCCACCCGCGTATCGGAGGAAACGGCACCCCTGGCCTCCATCGTCACCTGGGAATTCCCCGCTCGCCACGGTATGCCTCCCCTAAAAGCCGTCTGGTACGACGGCGGCATCAAACCCCCTACTCCCTCCGAACTGGAATCCGGACAATCCCTACCCGCCGAAGGCGAACTCTATATCGGCGACAAGGGTAAAATCCTCTCGACCTTTAGCTCGGGACCTAAAATTATACCCGATTCGAAGATGCAGGCCTACAAGATGCCCCCAAAGACCTTAAAACGCCGTTCCGGCACCTGGGGCGAGTGGTTCGAGGCGATGCGGGGCGGCGAAGCAGCCGCCTGTGAGTTTGCCTGGGCCGGTCCCCTGAGCGAAATCGTGCTGTTGGGCAATATCGCCCTCCGCATGGGCCAAACCCTCAACTGGGATGGCCCAAACATGAAATTTACTAACAACTCACAAGCCAACCGCTACCTCAACGAACCCTACCGCGCCGGCTGGTCGCTTTAGTTAGTCGGGCAATACCAAAATTACAAAACAAACCCAATTTCGGCGGTACGCCTACCTCATCGGGGGATGGGGGTAAAACCAGTTCCGAAAGTACCCATTTTTGCCTATAAGTGGACGATTTTAGGGCGTAAATTTGCGTTTTTGTGGGAATTATGGGGTGGAAAAACGTCGAAAGGCGATTATAATACGCAAGTTTGTGGGGATAGTGGAAATGATACCTTGAAGGGCTGCTTTATACTAATGAGGACGAGGGTGAATCGTTAAGTCTCGGAGTACTAGATGGTTGTGGATCTATTAGGGCAAGCGGCGCCACTGGGCGGCTACATAGCGATCTGGAAGGTCGTGATATTTCTCATACTCTTCGGCCTGTGGGCATGGGTGGGCCAGTGGATGAATCATGATGCCGTGGCGGTTCGGACGAAACAGCAGTTCTGGAATTATATATATATGAGCGCCGGGGTGTTTGCGTTTTTGATGTGGTTTTTGCTGCCGGCGCCCTTCATCGTGGTCTGTCCCTTGTTCATCGTGGTGTGGGCGACCGCCAGCATCACCTACGTGATCCATCGCAACGCCCGAGTTTCCCGGGATAAGAAAATATTGACGCGGGAACATATTCGATTCGTCTTATCCCGAGAAGGCAAGAAAGAAATCGAAGCGCGGTTGACGTTTATTTCGTCGAACAACAACACGCTGCCGGCGCCGACGCGCGAAGACCCGGAATATGACGGATTCGTGACGGCGGAGAGCCTGGTGTACGATATCTCGACCCGTCGCGTCAGTAAAGGCGAAGGGATTCTTACCGGCGAGAATTATCAGTTGCGCTATACGATCGACGGCGTCATCGGCAATGCCGGCGACCGGGACCGGGAGGAAATGGAACAGGGGATATCGTACCTGAAAATGGTGGGAGGCTTAGAGGTCGAGGATCGCCGTCGTCCGCAAACGGGCCAATTTGCGATTTTACTGGGTCAGGATCGGATCGACTGGCGGATCCAGACGGCCGGCAGTACGCGGGGGGAACAACTGGTACTGGAGCGGCTGGAAGAGCAAAAAACCTTCGGCCTGGAAGCGCTGGGATTCAACAGCGCCCAACTGGAGAAGATCCAAACGGTCGTCCAACAGCCGCGAGGCATTGTGGTTGTATGCGGATCGAAGGGCTGCGGTCAATCGACCACTCTTTATAGTTTAATTCGCTGCCACGACGCCTTTATCCAGAACGTGCATACGCTCGAATTAAAGACCCTGACGGATCTGGATAATATTACCCAACACCTCGTCGAGAATGCCGAGGGCGCGAAAAACAGCGCCCGGATGCTGCAAAGTATTTTGCGTTCGGATCCGGACGTGGTGATGGTCGGTTTCTGCAACGATCCGGAGATGCCCAAAATAGGCACGCGCGCCGTCTCGGAAGGAAAAAAACTCTATTTCGGCATCGAGGCGCCGAGTACGTTCCACGCCTTGCAGCAATGGTTGAAAATGGTAGAGGATAATCGGCGGGTCTCGAAGACGCTCTTAGCGATCATGAGTCAGCGTCTGATCCGCAAGCTCTGTCCGGAATGCCGTCAGGCGTATCAGCCGGATGCGGCCCTTTTAAAGAAATTGAATCTGCCGGCGGACAAGATCAAACAATTCTTCCGGCCGGGCGAAGTGGAATACACCAAAAAGGGCGCACCGATACTCTGTCCGAATTGTCAGGGCACGGGCTACTACGGTCGCACGGCGGTGTTTGAAACGTTATTCATCACGGACGGTCTGCGGAAGTTGATTCGGGAAGACGCCCCCATCAATGCGATCCGGGCCCAGTACCGGAAAGACAAGATGTTATATCTCCAGGAAGAGGCGATCCGCAAAGTCATTGACGGGACCACCAGTATTCAGGAGGTTCTGCGGGTCACGGCCGAGAAGTCGGCGGGCAAACCCGTCGCGCGGAAACCCAGCAACACGCCTACGTAGAATCAGAAATTATCATCGACCGGAAAGCAGGAGTTTTTCCATGTTAGCCATTCTCATTGTATTAGTGATCGTGGGCGGCATAGGCTTCTTTTTGGTGTTTACCCAGGGACTGTTCAGTTCGCTGATCATGTCCGTGCTGTCTCTGGTGGCGGCACTGATCGCATTTAATTATTACGAACCTCTGGGAGACAAACTCAACGGGATCGGCCTGGCGCCTTATGGTTCCGAAGGAATCAGTTTGATGGCATTATTCCTACTCAGTCTATTGGTGATGCGTTTAGCTTCGGATCGGTTCATCAAAGGCAATATGAAATTCCCCTTACTGGTGGATCGGATTGCATCAGCGTTTTTTGGTTTGATCACGGGCCTGGTGATCGCGGGCATCGTCGCCATCGGATTTCAATTATTGCCCACGCCGGCCAAACTCCTGGGATACGATCGCTTCCCGAAAGTCGCCGACCGGAATCTCAACGAGCGCAACAATTTGTTTCCGAGCGCCGATGGTTTCGTCTCCACGGTCGTCGGGCACGCCAGTAAGTACGGCTTTGCCGGCGATGAGGAGTACACCGAATATCACCCTGATTTCCTGGCCGAGTTGTATTTAAATCGTTTGTCGCTGGATCCGTACAGTCGGCAAAGCGCCTCGGCGAACTGCCTGAAAGTGGATCAGGCCTGGCTGATACCGCAGGACGCCATATTGGACAGCCGACGAAGCGAAACGATAACGCCGGATGGGGGAGACGTCCTGATTGCGGTACGACTGCATATCGATGCCGGCACCGGTTCCAAAGACGATCCGGGCGCCGCCGACGCCGACGGAAAAATCCGTTTTGCCCTGGGAAACCTCCGCCTGTTGGGATTTGACGCGGGGGATCCGCACGCCAAGGGGTACTCGCGGTATCCGTTGGGGATTCTGAAACCGGGATTTCGGGTGGTGGACGGTATAGGCTACAATCGGGGCCGGGAACTGGATAGCAGCGGGTCGGTTGATTTGCTTTTCTCGTGGCCGGGAAATTACAGAAAAATCAAACCCTTATATATCGAGTTGAAAGGAAGCGCCTATGCGGCCATGCCCTCGGCTTCCAAGCTGGAAGACGAAAAAGCACCGGAAAAGAAACTGTGGTTTGCCGCCTCCCGGAACGCTACCCAAGCCGATTTAGAAGCCCCCGGCGAAACTAATGTATCTTATGTCTGTAAATCTCTCAACATTATCACGAAGGACCAAAAAGATCTTAACCTGCCCCGAGTCGGCCAGGAGGAGAAAACCCGGGTAGATCAGAAATATAAAGAATTGGGGACCACGACGCAATTTCAGAACAACCGGTACGAGCAAACGCATTTTCGCGTCCAGTGGAAAACACGAGTGCCCACCCCACCCCATGATTTATATATCCCCCGAGGATATTATCTCGTGTACCTCCGGATCGACGGTCAACGAAAACCCATCGATACCTCCTTTGTCCTGCCCACACTGCTGGATACCCAACAGCAGGAAATATTTCCGGTGGGAATGATGGCGGAGGGAGCAACGAATACCGAATTAGCCTATTCGGTCAGCGCCGCAAGGGCGACAAACTTGAATCAAGCCTACCCCAACCATAAAGAGATCTGGATGACCCACTCTAAGGAAGGCTTGCGAGAACTCCTGATCTTTTACCTGATACCGAGGCAAACGCCCAACGTGGGGATCGTCGGTTGTCGCACGCGGAGCAGCTTGGCAGATCCGGGCAAAATTTGGAATTTCAGCGGGAACGTGGATACCGTTCAGGCGTCATCGTCCGCACCAAAATAAAAACTAAACCTTTACGAATCCTGACAGCGAAACAACGGGGGTAGAATCCATGTTTCAACAGAGGCTGCTATGGGTCACCGCGCTCTTGCTGGCGGGCATGGGCATATTGATCGCCCGCCTGATATGGTTGCAAGTGATCCTGGGACAAACCTACGTTGACTTAGCCCATACCGAGTTTCAGCCGCCCGGACAATGTACCGAAACCGTGCGGGGGAACATTCTGGATTGCCGCGGGACGGTACTGGCTACCGACCGACCGACGTTTACTATCTGTTTTCAGTATGAGCTGACCCGTCTCTACGATCCTCGATATATCAAGGCGAGATTGGCCGAGAAGCAAAAATCCCCCAAACGACAACAGTCCCGTCTGGAACTCAACCGGCAGCGTGAAGAAGCGGACGAACTGCTGGCCCACCTCGCTCGACTTTGTAATCTTCCTCTGGAGGACATCCACAGTCAGATCGATCAAATCAACGATCATTTGTTTCTCCTGCAAACCGTCCAGGCCCGCAAACGGTATTATCAATCCCTGGATATTCCCTATCCGCCGGAACCTAATGCCGTGGCGATCCGGACGGATTTTGTCGAGCAGGTTCCGGATGCGAACGAGCGTCTGCAACGGATCTTTCAACCGGAATCGGCCGTCTGGGAAATGGATCAGCCCCAACTGGTTATCCCCAACGTTTCCGAGGACGTGGCCCTGACCGTCGAAGATCGAATCATCAGCGCCTGGCTCGGCGCCGGACGCATCCGAAAATGGATTAGTATCACCACCGGGAAGAAACGTGAATATCCCTACGGCGACATCGCCTGCCATATCCTGGGGCAGGTGCGCAAAGTGCCCCGTTACCTGGTGAACCTGACGGACAGCGGGGAAGATCCTACCGTCGAAGAATTGAACGGATATCGCTACGGCGACCGCGTGGGCGAATGGGGGGTGGAATTTCTGTTCGAAAAGCGTTTGAAAGGCCAACGAGGCTGGATACGCTACGGCTCCGATGGGCAGGTCGTAAAACAGATCGACAGCATTCTCGGTCAGGACGTCACCCTGACCCTGGACATCCGACTGCAACGGGAAATTCAACACTGTATCGCAGAGAACCTTCCGCAGGAGCCCCGTTATCAGGGCGCAGCGGCGGTGGTGATGGACGTTCCCACCGGCCAAATTCGCGCGTTGGTGTCGGTCCCCACCTTCGATTTGAATACCTATTATCAAAAAGAAAATTGGGAGTTTCTCAATCTAGCAGGACGGGATCGTCTCAAACGGAAACTCAATCGGGCCATCTATAAAAATTATCCGCCCGGCTCCACCATCAAACCGACACTGCTTTTAGGCGCCTTGGAGGGAGGTTTCGTCAGTGAGCACACTTGCTATGACTGTATAGCCGGGCGCGAGGGAATCCTCCCGGGGTCCGATTGCTATCGATACGGACACGGCCTGGTCGATGCCCACGATTCCATTAAACGCAGTTGTAATTATTTCTATATGGACGTCGGCCGACACATGGGGGCGGCAAACGTAATCACGTATCTCGAACACGCCGGCTTCGGTCAGAAAGCCCTCGCCTGGCCAGAGGGCATCGACCCCAATCAAGGCTACGGATCGTTTCGCGAAACTCCCGGTGTTCTGATATCCAATCCCAGTCCCGTTCAATTAAAATATATATGCGTAGGATTAGGCCCCATCAATTGCAACGTCGTTCAAATCGCCAACAGTATGGCCACCATCGCCCGCGACGGCGACTTTATGCATCCCACCCTGATACAGAATCCCAAGGCGCCGGTTGCCAAACGGCCCATCAGCAATTCGCCGCAACATATCCTCTTCGTACAACAAGCCATGCAATCCGTCATCTACGAAATGGGCGGCACCGCGTATAAAGCGTTTCATCCCGTGAGCTGGCCCAGGGAGGAAGTTACTCTCTATGGTAAGACGGGCTCGACTGACATGGAATGTTTATTCTCGGGATATGCCATATGCCGAGATGGTCGTGCTCTTGCCCTCGCCGTCGTCATCGAAGATCCCGACGGCACTGGCGGCACCGTCGCCGCTCCCATCGCCAAACGCATCTTCGAACTCTGCGGCGAACTCGGCTACCTGCCTGCTCCCCAAACGCAAACCACAAATCCCTAACCCGGATTAGCCGGTAAATCCTAAGCACGAAAACCTAAATCCGAAACAATATCAAATTACCCAAATGAAAATTTTCAAAACGATGGGTGGCTCCGCCAAGCAAGTCCGCGAGCCTGGGGGGGTAAATACTCGAGAGAAATTTGTGTGCATTGCACGCCTCTATGGAACAAGCGTGATTGGCGGGCAGTGCCCGCCCTACCGAACCTCGGCTCCCTGCCCGCCTCCCAAATTCCCAATCCTCCCACCCCCTAAGCTTTATCCCATAGCTTATCGCTTCCCTTTTACCTCACCGCCGCCGTCGGGGCTTTTACTTCAAACATGATTTCTTTCGGTTTGGCCCGCTTGCCGGCAATCCGGTCTTCCACTTCGACTAGCAGCCGATATTTCCCCGGCGACAGCCTCGGGATCGCCAGATCGCCGATCAGGAAAAAATCCTGCCGACGGCTGTATGAGGGCGTATCATCGACCGATACGGCACGGTTGTATTTTGGAATATAACGCTCGTCATAAAGCGTTATGGTAATAAAGATATCCGATACATATCGTCCTTCGGTATCGCGTTTACTTTGAAAGTTCTCCAGTTCACAATAGACATACACTTTTTGAGGCTCGCCGCTTTCCAGTTTCGCCAGTGGAATTTCCTGATAATTCCCAAAGGAAGTGACCTTGTCGCAGATTTTCATACAGGATATGACAAAATCAGCACGCCGCGCCACTTTATCGCGCACATGATCCAGCAGTTCCAACATTTGATTCGCCTGCTCTTCATTCTGAGGCAAATTTGAATTCGCCTTTTCCGGTAACTGCTGGGTCAGATAGAGATAATACAGCGCCAGCGACGTATTCAAATCAAACTGGTTGGCGCCTTGGTATCGCTCCAGCTCCCCAATGGCGTTAGCAAGCCCGATTCGATCCGGCGTATAGCCCGCTGCATGAACCGCTGCCGCCGGCTCAAGCACTCCGACTTGAGTACGCGCAGGATTCGGCACTGTAAAACGCGGCGGCGCCGACGTAGGATTGGAGGTAAAACCACCGGAAGCCCCCGGATCAACTCTCGTCGTTCCTACCGTGGGCGAAGGCATCATCGTATTCGTAGGCGCTCCGACAGTATGGGTTCCCTCTGCTGCCGGGGATCGTGCTTCGGTAACCGAAACATCCGACACTTCCGGCATACCGCTCGTCGAACGGCCGTAAGTCGCCGATGGATTCAGCGAAATCACCTGCGAGGGATTCACGCTGACGTCTCCGGGGGATTGAGGAGTTGTGTCAGGCAGGTTCGGTGCATAATTCCCGCCCGACGCACTTTGTCGGCGACCGTAATTTATATTCTGTCTCCCGCCGATGGTTGCGGAATTTGGATTCACCGGTGGATAACCTTGCGATGAGGATGGATCTTGCCGGGAAGCGTAACTATGAGGATGATTATTGTCCTGCTGTGCATTCCCCATCGGATATGACGACGCTGTTTGACGGCCGGAATTCGAAGGATTCGTTGACCCGGAGAATTGATTCAGCCGGCCATAGGCAGCCTGATTCTCCGATTGATCCACACGATAAGAACCGTTCGGCGCTGTCTGTCGGGACGACTGGACGTCGGAACGCCTGGCGACGATCGTCTCTTCCCCCCCCTGTCTCCTGGAAGCGTCGATGATCATCGGCCGCCCCCAATTGCCATAGGGACGCGAACAGCCGGATAGTAATACACCTGCAACCAGAATGAATACGATCCTTGAAGTAATGATCCGCTTCGCTACTGTCCCCCAATTCCTTCCGTGGAAATTATATCCGCTCATAACCTTCAGCCTCCCTGCTTCGGTTGTTTCTTCACGCCGTGGCCGCTTGACCTCGGCAAAATTCGATAATCAATTTCTCCAGACCGGTCCGCACCGTTCCGCCGCCCGTCTTGGAAACCAGATCGATATGCATCAGGCTCTGCAGACAGCTCGCAATGGTCTCGATACGCAATTGTTTCAACTGCCGAAGGAACGCCTCCGGCTGCGACCAGATCCGCTGTTGCCGAATCACCTCCCGCTCTGAAACGCCCCCATCCAGCATCAAACGACCGTTATACAGCCGTCGAAAATGCCAGGCAAACGCCCCCACCGCCTTGTACTGCGCGTCCCGATCCTGGTTCAGCATCTGCTCCAGCAGCTTCAGCGCCGATCCCGTCTGACCCTGCGTCATCGCATCGATCACATTGAACACATTATATTGGCGATTATGACCGACCAGTTCCTGAACGTCTTCCACCTCAATACGTTTTTTCTCCTGCGCCGGGTCCGCCAGATACGCCGCCAACTTATCGATCTCACTGCAAAGCATCCCCGATTCGTCCCCCCCCAATTCGATCAGCAAGGCCGCGGCACTCGGCGTGAGAACCAAGGAATGGGTTTGGCGGGCATAATTAACCAGATACCTCGGTAAATCGCGCGCCTTCACCGGCTCACACGATATGACTTGGCCGATCTTCTTCGCCTTCTTCGCCAGACGCGTCGTCCCCGGAAAACTGTCCGGAACCAGTAGCAATACCCCCGTGGGCGACGGACTATCGAGATAGGCTTCCAGGTTCTGACGATAGGTGCTGATAAAACCGTCCGCGTCCCGAACGATTACTAATCTACGTTCCGACAGAAACGGCAGCGTACGCAACTCATCCAGCACGTCCGCCAATTCCGTTTCGTCGCCTTCGAAGCTTCGCAGCGATACCTGACGATCGCTGGCGCCGAGCACGCGCTCGGTGATCTTCTCGATCTGTTCCGTGACCGCTCGGCGATTTTTGCCATAGACCACAAAGATCGCCGGTATATTTTTGGTTTTGGCCATCGGCTCCGCCCTGGCTCCAGCTCGTACATTAGTTGTCGTTTAAATACTTACCCACTCGCATTTACCATGTAGTATATTCTTTATACTACATTTTTCAATACCTCTATCAGCGTCCCCCTGCCGTACCACCCTGATCGACCTGCAACAGTCGCTCCATTGCCAGCTTACGCACCGGCGACATATCATGGCTCGCCTGTTGCCAACTCTCAATCGCCGCCTTACGCTGACCCAGTTGCGCCGACACGTTGCCGTGCATGAGCCATGCCTGCCAATCCCGCCGATCCTCCTCCAGGAGATTCGCCAGCGTCTGTTGCGCCTGGGCATATTGCTGCAGCCGGATTTGCGTCTGGGCCAAACCAAACAAGGCGCTTTCCTGTTTACGATTCTCTTGCAGGCAACGCTCATATTGCGTCTGCGCCTCCCCGATCCGGCCCATTCGAAACAGGGCGTTCGCCAGATTCACCCGCGCCGTTACGCTCTTCGGATCATAGTCCAGAACCTTACGAAACGCCCTCGCCGCCGGTTCCCACTCCAATCGCTGACTGTATAAATTCCCCCGTTGAAAATACAACTTCGCCTTTTGCTCCCGATCCAGCGTCGTAAACGCCTTTTCCTCCGGAATCCTAATAAGAGTGGATTGATTCGGATCGGCTTTCGGAGATGTGTGAATCAGCTTGCCCATTTCCGTGGGCAACGGTCTATCCCCAGTGTTGCTCAGAGAATAATCATTCCGGATCCGAATCACACCCGAGCGCTGTTCGGCTTCGTTGCCTGCCTGATCCGTTATCACCGCCTTAATAATCACCGGCCCCTCGACCCGCTCCGGGATCTCCCACTGGAATTCACTACGGGCGGGCTGTGGACCGCTTATCGCCACCCAGTGCTCGCTGCCCTGCCGCTGACAATATAATTTGACCGGTCGAGCGTCCAGGTGAGAATCGAAACCGACCCAGCGAATCGGCAGGCGCTGGGCGCGATAATCGGGGATCTCGCCCTGCGGATGTTGCAGGTATAACCGCGGCGCCGTGTAATCTACCAACACGACTTGCTGAGACGGCGTCGATTTGGGAACCGCTCCTGTCCCCGGGCTTCCTGCCTGGTTTAATGCGATGTAACTCCGTCGTCCCCAACGGTCCACAGCCACTACTAAAAAGCGATATACCCCTTCTCCCGGCGCGACAAAAGGCATCGGGCTTACGCGATCTTCGTCGTAATCATATAATTGCCAATCCCCTCCCCACCCGCGTGCGTACCAGAGTTCCACCCGCATCGGCGCCCGACCGTCCGCCGTGAATATCCGGTAGTTGATATTCATATTGGACATACGAATCTTCGGCAATCGCGCTACGTCCACTCGACCGACAACCGCAC
>CAZNQT010000090.1:0-11743 GCA_964574885.1 uncultured Pirellulales bacterium | reverse complement strand
CCGCAGCCGCGTCGATCGCGGCTATGTCTCCGATTATCAGATTTAGGGTGGCATGGCCAAGTATTCTTGGCCATGGGGAAACTATATATCTACTTGTTGTCTTCGTATTTATACGATGAAAAAAAACAGGCTAAAAATCTGCCATCCATTCGGGCCATGCCGGCGGCGGATCGTGGTTGGGATTCCAGTTTTGATGCCAGTGCAGTTCCCAAAGCTCTTTCAAGGGGATTCTACGGGCGGAAAGGTCCATGAATAAAGCATTGACGGCGTGGTGGTGACGGTCGAGACAGAAATAGCGCATGCATTGCATTTCGTCGTAGGATGAAATTTGTCCCTCGTATTCAGGCGGAGGATCTTCATGCAGAGGCAATCCCGAAGGCCAGGCACAATCCAACAATAACGGAATCCGATCGGCGCCTTTGACATTGAAGCTTTGCCACCACCCGTCGCAGGGATATTGGGCAGGCAGATAGGGAAGCGCTTCGTCGCGGACCCAGTAATTGGTCCCGTAGCTGCCCTGGCGACCGTCTTCTTCCCACGCGGAAAACGAACCGGTGCCGCCGGCGCTGCGGAGCAACGTAGCCGAGGGACAGAAATAAATTTTCCAAGCTTGATCGGCGTACTTGTCCAGCAGGTCCATCCATTTATGGAATCCCAGTCCGGCGAATTTCCCTTTATGATCGTTGAGGTACAAACCGAAGAAATTCCCCCATTGTTTTTCGTTGGAAAGACAGACCACCGCTTGGCTGCGTTGCCGGGCGGTCTGTAACGCCGGCGCCAGAATCGACGCCAGCAGCGCCAATACCGCGATCACCACTAACAATTCAATTAACGTAAAAGCCTTTCGTTTCATAGTAATATTCGATTTTCCGAATATCTCTTGCTACGGTAAATTGAGGGAAGTATGGCGATAATGCAGCCGATAGTGGTTTTTATCCCGTTTTATTACCTGCCAGGGCCCGACGCGAATTCTCAACGCCTCCGGAGAAGTCGCAAATTTGAGTTCCCGGGCTTTTTTCATAAGTGTAATGAAATCTTTATCTTCGATCATATCCGATAGAGATACTGTCGCTCCCAGATTGAGTAACATAGAGATAAACCCATATCCAAATTCGTCGCCTGGATTTCCTTTCGTTCCTTGAACGATCGGCATCGGAGGCGTGGAAAGATAAAGCTGCAATAAATACAGGATGGGAGTCTGCTCTGGGGACATGGGCGTCTGTAGAGACTTTTCGATGGATGCAATCGCTTCCAGCCAAATGGGTCCTAACGAAGCCTCTATCGCTAAAAAGAGTTGCAACTTTGACATAGCGGCAGGGTCGAGTTTGGATGTATCCGGCGGCCAGGGAGAACGCCCGGATTGTGGGGATGAATTCAAAGCGGTTAGCGTTTTGTTTTCATCGTCCCAAAGCAACTCTACCTGAATATCGAGCGTATCAACTACAAATAATAGAAAGTGAGTAATTTCGATATTTCGCTTGACCTTGGCTGTCACGATTCCTTTTTCATTGGTGCGAACGGCAAAACGGGTGTCTCGAAAGGGCAGGAGACGTATATCCGAAAAGCCGATCCAGTCCTGGTTTTGGAGATATTTATCTTGCAGGATTTCTTTCAGTTCTGCATCGCTGGTTTCTCCCAGTTGAATTTTATCGTAGAGTAGTTGATTACAACCGCTGACAATTAGTACGGTAGAAAATATTATGAGTTCTTTAAACGGGATGCGGCGCCACGGTAAGCATAGGGTTCGCAACGGGGATATATTCATAAAGCTGATCCTTACGGATGAGTCGAGACTAGTGCCACATCCATCGTAACTTGATGGTTTTGGGAATCCAGGGTTAAGGTTACTTCTTCCCCCGCGCCGTAATAGGACAGGATGGCGTCCAATTCCTTTCGGGAGCGGACCGATACTCCCTCTACGGCGACGAGACGGCAGGGCAGGTGAAGGCCGCGCGGTAATTTCGTATTCCGTAAGGCGGTAATGGTCAGGCCCATCGGCGTTTCCTGCACGTCTCCGGGCAGGCGACCGTGTTGCCGCAGGATGGCGCCGTATCGCGGTAAGAGCGGTTGGAGATCCACGCGAACTCCCTGGTTTCGCTTCTGGGCGATCTGCTGCAGATAATTTAGCATATGGTTCGTATCTTTCGCGGTGACGGGGTGAGCGAATAGATATTTCATACTGTTTTCCACCGCCGTATCTTCGTCGCCGCGGGAAGCCGCTTGACGCTGAAGGAACACGAAACGCCTGCTGTGCTCGTGCAGAACGCGATGGATCAAATGATGCAGTTTCTCTGAAGTGGCGATAACCGCCTGGTCGATCAGGTAATCATCGCTGGGAATGGTCAGCGGATCGTCCGGGACATTGTGAATGACATCGCCGACGATAGTCTGGTCGGTCGCCGAATATTGGCCGTGGATTTCTTCAGCCAAAAGAATTTCACCGGTGACCGAATCTACCATTTTGAGAAAACAAACCAGAGTCGCCGTTTTCGTCACGTGCCTGATGGGATAATGATATTCGACCAGTACCGGCACTCGAATTCGACGGGGAGTGCGGGCTCGTATTTTCTCTGCTTCCTCCAGGGCGTGCTGGGCGTCGGCGACCTGCCTTTCCGCTCGGGCCAAACGCTGCATCGCTTCTCTTCGACGATTGCGTCGAGCGGGTGGTTCGCCCGGCCGGGGCGGGGACGGAAAGCGGGAGGCTTCTCTGCGGGCGGCGCGTAATTCCTCTTGGGCACGCGCCAGGTGCTGTTCTGCCGCCGCTACGTTGGCTTGGGCTTGGGCGTAAGCGGGATTCGGTCCCATACGACCGCCGGAGCGATAGGTGCTTTTACCCTTACTCTTGGTCGTTTCCGTGGTGATATGAAGTTGCAGGATTTGTCCCATCAAGAGGGCGTCCACCTCTTTAATCCTGCCGGACTCCATGCGAAATTCCTGGGCATTGATATCGTCAAAATGCAAATTGATATCTCGCAGGATACGTTCCAGCGGCCCCCGTTCCACGAGCGTGACGTTCGGTGGTTTGATCCGATGCAGATATTCCAAGGTATCCGTGTCCAGTCGGGCCGCAATATGACGATTCTGCCGGGAGGAGCGAAAGCCGACAAAACCCACCGAATACTGTATCTCCTGACGCAACTGATCTATGGCCGCGTTGATCCCTTGTCGGACCTGCGTATCCTCAGGAGCATACTGGATGGCCGACAAGTAACTCAAAAGAGCATTTCCCGGCAAACCTCGTTCTCGATAACGATCCCCGGTTTCGCTGTGCCAGCGCGATAATTCGAGAGTCGCGTCGCGAACCAAGCCATCCACGTTGCCATAGTTGTTCAAAATCCTCTTGCTTTCGTGCAGTAGATTGAGGGCTAAATGAAATTCCCTACGCTGCAACGCCTGCCGCGCCTGTTCGAGTTTCTGATCGCACATCGCTTGTCGCGCCTGGTGCGCCAGAGCGTCCAATTCAGGATGCGACCCATGCAAGCGACGAGCTTTGTCCAGAAGATTCAAGACCTGTTGGGGATCGCCGCCGGTGTTCAGCAGATTTTTAGCCTGGTCGATTAATCGTTGCGCTTCGCGGCGATTATTCACCTGGGTAATCACGTCCTGGGCGCGACGGCTTTGGGAATCGTAAGTTAAGGCCCGATTCGCCTGGGCGACCGCTTCGTCCCAGTTCCCCTGGTCCAGTTGCTGCTGGGCGAGATGGAGATAATGATCGTGGGCTCGTCGTTTAATTTGCTGCAGGTCGCGGTTGCCGCCGGTCAGCGACCGGTTTTGCCCCAGTGCCTGCTGCATGATTTCGATGGCGGCGTCCCATTGCCCCTGATCGGCCAGACTCAATGCCTGTCGTCGTGATTGTTCCGCACCCTCGACCGCGGCGAGAATCTCCCCTCGATACGTTGTGTAGCGTGTTTCCTGGGGGGCATAATGAATTGCTTGATCGATCGCTTTGAGTGCCTGATCGAGATTCTTCTCCGCAAACTGTCTCTGGGCCAGGCCGTAATGGTACTCCGCGGCGCGGCTTTTGGCGTGCTCCAGACGGCCTATATATAAATCGCAGGGCTCATCATCTTTTTCCTGACATTTTTCCACTGCCTCCGACAATTCCCGGACCGCCTCGTCGTAACGGCCTTCTTCCAGGTAGCGATTCCCTTTCTTGTAGTGATTTTTCATGGAATCGCAACTGACGAAGAACATAATGAGAATTGCTAACCAGAAACGCAAATAGCGTTTGGAGATTTCCCAGATTCGCCGACTGTCATTTTTTAGATGAGGTTTCATAACAGGATAATCCTTTCCGTCCTAATGGGTATCCGGTTTTCGCTCATAGAACGCATTAGCATACCGGTTTTGCCCACGTCTGTAAAGCCGTCGTTATCATCATAATAGACAACGAATTTACGAACAGGATAGGCCAAAATTAATCTGCGAATTCAACTGTAAAGTGCAACAAACCGGCAATGGGCATCCACCAGGACGTTTGCGCGAATCGGAAACTGCGTTTATCGCATGGGGGCTTCCAGCAAGATAAAAGGTACCTTTACGGACGGCTCTCTCTGTCGCGGATTCCTTTTACTCCTGCTGGCAGCCTAAAAAAGCGTAAAACGCACCCACAAACGCCACCAGCAAAATCGATCCTGACAACCTTGACTACAACCCTAAGTATAAAAAGAACTTATATATACCCATCGGTGAATCATGGATAGGAACGTTGTTGCATTATAGAGTTGATTCTGTGCTTTCTTATTGGATCCCGTTGCGGAGAAAGGCGGCTTGACGGTTCGACATGATTCGATACACTATATTGGAAATGAGGAGATAATTCATACCCCAAATAGGTGTTCGTTTGGGGTGGATCATTCAGGATATTTGGAAAGGTAACAAAATGCGTACGCGAAACCTGCGAATCCAATTTGTCAGTATGTTTCTCGTCCTGATGAGTGCCGCCGGGATTGTTTTTGCCCGGCAATACCGCCGTTTACCCGTCGAAGAGTATGTGGATAAGATGATGGCTGGCTGGATCGGGCAGATGGCCGGCGTCGGCTGGGGCGGTCCCACCGAGTTCCGTTGGACGGGTAAGATTATCCCGGAAGATAAAATGCCCCCCTGGAAACCCGGTACGATCAACCAGTTCGGTCAGGATGACATCTATGTGGAAATGACCTTTCTGCGCACCCTGGAACAGTACGGGATGGACGTTTCGATTCGCCAGGCCGGCATCGATTTTGCCAACAGCGGCTATGCCCTCTGGCACGCTAACCGCGCCGGGCGGGATAATCTGCGTAAGGGAATCGCGCCCCCGGATTCCGGCCATCCCCAATTCAACAAGCATGCCGACGACATCGACTATCAGATCGAGGCCGACTTTGCCGGTTTAATTGCTCCGGGCATGTCCAACGTGGCGATCCGGTTGGGTGAAATTTTCGGTCGCCTGATGAATTACGGCGACGGACTCTACGGCGGTCAGTTTGTCGGCGGCATGTACGCACAGGCCTTCTTCGAGGACGACATGGTCAAAATCATTCAGGCCGGTCTTAAATGTATCCCTGCCCAAAGTCAATATCACGAATGCATCAGCGATGTGTTGACCTGGTATAAACAAAATCCCGACGATTGGCAAAAAACCTGGCAGCGCATCAATAAGAAATATCAGAAAAATCCCGCCTATCGCAGATTCTCCTGTGGCGGTCCGCAGACGGATTTCAATATCGATGCCAAGATCAACGGCGCCTATATCGTCATGGGACTGCTCTACGGCAAAGGCGATCTGGACGATACCATCGTCATTTCCACACGCTGCGGACAGGATTCCGACTGTAATCCCTCCAATGCCGGCGGCGTACTGTTCACCACCATTGGTTTTTCCAAGCTACCCGATAAGTTCAAATCCGCCTTAAATCCGGAAGGGAAGTTCAGCCACACTCCTTATAATTTTCCCACTCTGATCGAAGTATGTAAAAAACTCGTGCGTCAATCCGTCCTGCGCGCCGGCGGTCGCATCGAAAAAGATTCCAACGGCAAAGAGGTGTTTGTCATTCCCGTCCAGAGTCCCAAACCCACGCCCCTGGAACAGTGCTGGGAACCGGGTCCGCCTGCTAACAGTAAATTTACCGAAGCGGAAATGGCAAAAATTACCGCCCTGGTTGGCAAGGACCTGTCCAAGGACATTGCCAAACTCGCTCCCGGCTGGAAGGTTGTCAAATGTGGGTTTGACATGGACCCGAAGTTTTATCCCGAATACCAGGGTAAAAAGAATGTGCTTATGACGCATCCGTTGGATCATGCCACCGGTTGTTCCATCCTGCGCAAAGTGAAAATCCCTGCCGGTAAGAGAACGATCCTGCAACTCAAGGTCGGCAACGACGAACGAGGCGATTGGGATCTGATCGTCAAAGCCGACGACAAACAATTACTCCGTAAAACCATTAGTAATGAAACTACCGGGAAAAAACTGCTCGACGTATCGGTGGATTTGACTCGCTATGCCGGTAAGGAAATTAAACTCGAACTCATTAATCAACCGACTGACTGGCGCTTCGAAGCCGGCCTCTGGGCCAAAATCGCTCTCAAAAGTAAATAATTTTCTTCTGGTAAATAAAGGAAAGACATTAAGCTAACCCGCAGACAATTTTTTCAGGCCGTTGGCGCCGGAGCGGCTCTCGCGTCGATACCGGGCTGTGAGCTGAATAGTGGGGACGATACGGACGATGGCGCCCTTCTGATCAAACCGTTACCCCGCCAGGTCCGCTGGCAGGATTGCGAACTCGGCCTCGTTTATCACTTCGATCTCGACGTCTATATGCCCGGCGGTCATCAACATGAACGTTCTCGCCGCGTTGTTCTCGATGCCGACCTTTACCATCCCGCGAAACTGGATACCGATCAATGGCTCGCCGCCGCCAAAGAAATGGGCGCCGGGTATGCCGTTTTCACTGCGACCCATCATCAGGGATTCCTGCAATGGCAGAGTGACGCCTATCCCTTCGGTTTAAAGCAGATTAAATGGCGCAATGGCAAAGGCGATCTCGTTAAAGATTTTGTCGAATCCTGTCACAAATACAAAATTACACCGGGAATATATATCGGGATTCGTTTTAATGCCTACTGGCAGGTCTATAATTATAAAGTCAATGGCGGCAAGGGCGGCGATCCCGTCAAACATGCCGCTTACCTGCGCGCCTGTGAAACCATGGTTAAGGAATTATGCTCCCGGTATGGCGATTGGTGTGAGGTCTGGTTCGACGGCGGCGTCATCACGCCGGAGCAAGGCGGCCCGGACGTACTGCCGATCGTGGAAAAATATCAACCCCACGCGTTGTTTTATCACAGTCCGGCGCGGGCCGAGCACCGCTGGGCCGGTAATGAAGCAGGAACGGCCGGTTATCCCTGCTGGGCCACGATTCCAGATGTGCAGAGCCAGGCCCTGGGACATCGCGATCCCAAAATACGACGGCAAATCCTCCAGCATGGCGATCCATGTGGTAAACTCTGGTGCCCCGCCATGTGTGATGCGCCCATCCGCGAGCATGATTGGCTCTGGCGTCCGAATCGCGAGGATCGCCTGCAATCACTGGATCGCTTGATGGGCATGTATTACCAATCCGTCGGACGCAATGCCAATCTCATCCTCGGCGCCGTTCCGGACATGGATGGCCTGATCCCTGAACCGGATTTCCGGCGTTACGCTGAATTCGGTCGCGAGATCAGAAATCAACTGGGCAAACCCATCGCCCAAACTCAAGGCAAAACAAATTCCCTCGAACTGACACTGAAGAAACCAACGAAAATCAACCATGTCGTCATCATGGAAGAGATCAAATACGGCGAACGGATTCGGGCCTATGAACTGCAGGGTTTAACCGGGCCGGACCAATGGCAAACCTTAGGCGACGGTATCTCGATAGGGCATAAACGCATTCAGCAGTTTGAACCGACCGAGGTGGCCAAAATCCGACTTGTCAGCAAAGATTCCGTCGCCATGCCGATCGTTAAAAAATTCGCTGCGTATGCTGCAACCTGAATCACGGGTGATTTTCTGCTTGAATTCCAGTCGTTACAATCCGAAAATCATTCCCTTGCATACGAATGAATTTGACGGGTGGCGCCGCCAAGCGCAGCTTGGGGGTGGCCGGATCTTGTTTCGTAACGAGGATCTATGAAATACAAAGCTGTCATTTTCGACTTGGATGGAACCCTGGTTAACACCTTGCGGGATATTGCCGAAAGCGTAAATTTCGCCCTGAAAAAATATCAACTGCCCGTCCACCCGGTCGAGTCCTATCGCCTTAAGGTAGGCGATGGCAATAAGGTGTTGATTGAGCGTTCCCTGCCGCCAGATCAACAGCACCTGGCCGAACCCGTCTTAAAATTACAGATGAACTATTACGCCGAACATTTCTGCGATTATTCTCAACCTTACCCCGACATCCCCAAATTGCTGACGGAATTAAAAGAACTCGGTTTGAAGCTGGCCGTGCTTTCCAATAAGCCCGACCGGTTCATGCTACCCCTCGTCGGCAAATTATTCCCCCCGGGCACGTTCGCTCGAATTCAGGGCCAGACCGAGGGTATCCCCTTAAAACCGGACCCCGCCTTCGCTCTGGCGATTGCGTTTGATCTGCAGGTCGCCCCGGAGCATATAGTGTACCTCGGCGATACCGGCGTCGATATGCAGACCGCCCGCCGCGCCGGCATGTTCCCCGTCGGCGTCACCTGGGGATTCCGCGATCGCGACGAACTCCTCCAGAACGGCGCGCAAACGTTAATCGACCAACCGGCCCAATTGGTATCGCTTTTACAAAACGAATCCTGAGTCAAAACCAAAGGAGTCTCTGATGAGAAAAATAATGATAGTAGGGTGTGGTTCCATTTTCTTTTTTAGTTGTATAGGATTAGCGGCGGATAATAAGCCGGGCCAGGACGGCTGGATGCGACTGTTCAACGGTCAATCCCTCAACGGTTGGCGCGCCAGTGAGAATAAAGAATCCTTTCGCGTCTGGGATGGTATGATCATCGCCCATGGTAAACGCAGTCACCTGTTTTACGAAGGCCCGGTCGAAAATAACGACTTTACTAACTTCGAATTCAAGGCCGACGTGATGACCTTCCCCGGCGCCAATTCCGGTATTTATTTTCATACCGCCTACCGGGAAAGCGGCTGGCCCTCTCAGGGCTACGAGGTCCAGATCAATAATTCGTTTCTCGGTGCCGGAAACTACCGCGAATTGAAAAAAACCGGCAGCCTCTATGGCGTTCGCAACCTGTTTGCTTCCGGTGTCCAGGATAATGAATGGTTTACTATGCATATCAAGGTGCAGGGCAAACGCATTCAAATCAAGGTGAACGGTCGTTTGCTGGTGGATTATATCGAACCGGTAGATATCGGTCGTACCGGCCGCAAACTCGCTCACGGCACGTTTGCTCTCCAGGGACACGATCCCCAAAGCGAAGTGCATTTTAAAAATATCTACGTCAAACCGCTGCCCGCTTCCTCTATCAAAAATATCCAGTCGCCGACCGAGATCGAATTCCAAAAACGAATCACCAAATACCACAATGCCTCCATACCCTTAATCGACTATCACGTCCACCTCAAGGGCGGACTCACCATCGAGGAAGCGCTGGAAAAATCCCGTCATGCCGGCATTACCTATGGCATCGCCGTAAACTGCGGTTTGGGATTCCCTGTCCATACCGATGCCGACGCCGAAGCGTTCTTCCAATCCCTTCAAGGCCTGCCCGTCTTCAAAGGCATGCAGGCGGAAGGCCGCGAATGGCTCACCCTGTTCTCCAAAAAAACCATCGCCCAATTTGATTACGTCTTCACCGATTCGATGACCTTCACGGACCGACAGGGGCGACGCACCCGCTTATGGATGCCCAACGAAGTACACATCGATGATCCCCAGGATTTTATGGATATGCTCGTCGAAAAAACCGTCGGCATCCTGAACGAAGAACCCATCGACATCTACGTCAATCCCACCTTTCTTCCCGCCGTCATCGCCAAGGATTACGATGCCCTCTGGACGCCGGAACGAATGGATAAAGTCATCCAGGCCGCCGTCAAAAACAATGTCGCCATCGAAATTAACGCCCGCTATAAACTTCCCAGCGTTACATTTATCAAACGGGCCCAACAGGCCGGCGCCAAATTTACCTTTGGTACCAATAACGGCAATAAGGATCTCGGCTGGTGCGAATATTGCCTCGACGTTGTTGACGAATGTAACCTTAAGAAAAAGGATATCTTCATCCCCCGCACCGGTAAAAAGAAAATCGAATCCTGGAATCCCCCGAAAAACCAACGCGACGCAACCTGGATGAAGAACGCCAAATTCGGCGTCTTCGTTCATTTCCTTGGCGGCGGTCCCGACTGGAACCGGAAAGTGAATTCATTCAACGTGGATAAATTCGCGGACCAGATCGCCCGGACCAAAGCCGGTTACGTCATTTTAACCCTGGGCCAGAATTCCGGATTCTATTGCAGCCCCAATGCCGCCTATGAAAAATTTGCCGGCTATCGAATCGGCGAGCGTTGTTCGAAGCGCGATCTGCCTATGGAACTCGCCGATGCACTCGCCAAACGTGGAATCCGCTTAATGCTGTATTTACCTTCTCGTTCCCCCCAGCAGGATAAAAAGGCGATGGCCGGACTCAACGATGTCCATGAGTACCAGCCCGCGCCCCAGGAATTCACTCGCAAATGGTCGGCGGTGATTCGCGAATGGTCGCTCCGCTATGGCCGCAAAATTTCCGGCTGGTGGTTTGACGGATCATACAATACCCTCGGATGGGACGATTTATCGAAACCGAATAACTGGAAGACCTGGGCCGACGCCTGCCGCGCCGGCAATCCCAATAGCCTCCTGGCCTTCAATCCCGGTACCCGTCTCGACAAGGCCTTCTCCGCCCTGACCGATCAGCAGGATTATACCGCCGGCGAACAAAATACCTTTATCGTTACGCCCCGTTCCCATCCGGCGCCGTCAGGTATGCAATGGCATCTGCTCGCCCATCTCGGCAGCCGATGGGCCCGTGCCGACGGCCCTCAAAAATCCGATGACTATATGATCGCGTACCTCAGGCAGGTCAACGCCCAAAACGGCGTCGTCACCCTCGAAGTGAATGTCGCCGACGATGGAACCGTCTATGAACCCCACTGGAAACAACTCATCGCCGTCGGCAACGCGATCAAAAACTAATGGGAAGATCAAGAAACCGTAGGGTAGGCTGTGCCTACCAATATGATTCAGTGACAGCGAGCGCATTATGGCCAAAGAAGAAAAATTCTGTGACTTTTCCTGCGAACATGCCGAGTTCGCCAAAGACGCCTATTGCAGTGACAATATCACGATGTATTGCCAAAAAACAAAAACGATGGTCAGAAAATACTCGCCTTGCCTCCTGCAAAAGAAAGCAATCAAGAAAAAGAAGCGATAACCTCTCGATGCCAGCGAATCCGGCTGATTTTTGATTTACACTGTCGCCCATCGCCGATACAATCTACCGTATGGATGGAACCGAACTCAATTCGCCGGCGCCACGGACGGATCCTGCCGGGATCGTTCCGGACGACCACGACGCAGACGAGTCGCGTATCGCGAATGATCCGACCTTCGCTGAGGATTCGCCTATTGTGGATTCAATGAGTCCATATAAGGTAATGCCCCGCCCCTTCCAGCGTTGGCGTTCCCCAGCCGCGTTGGGCTGGCTGATCTCCCTCCTGCTCCATGCCGCCTTGGTG
>CAZNQT010000089.1:0-11892 GCA_964574885.1 uncultured Pirellulales bacterium | reverse complement strand
TACCTTACCTGCCCTTACCCCATCAATCCGCCAACTCCTCCTGCCAATCCCCCCAACCAACTCCTCCCTGCCCGAAAACACCATTCGCCCAGCCAATATGCCAAAAAACCATGACAATTTGTCATGTTTTCTCGCCTTTCCCCGATACCTGACATCCTCCGGAAAATCCCATAACTCGCTATATATAAATCATTTACGTTAATTTTATCTGGTTTGGCACACCCTTTGCGATATAGTAACCCAGAAAAAGTGAAAATTACAAAACAAACCCAATTGAAAGGAGAAAATACTATGCTGCCTATACTAAAAAATCACGGATTACGTCGTATTCGATCCGGTGAAACTTTTGGATCTTTATTTCACCTGCTGGATGATTACCTACCGGATATGCAGCTCGGGCAACGTAGCGGCAACCTGGACGTCTATGAGGACGACAAGAACCTGTACGTCGAGGCGGAGTTGCCCGGTATGACCAAGGAGCAGATCGAGCTGGTCCTGGAAGACGGCATCCTGCACCTCAACGCGGAGCAGAAGGCCGAAAAAGAGGATAAGCAGGAAAACTACTACATCCGCGAACGTCGTCAGTCCAACTGGTCCCGTTCGATACAACTACCGGTTGCGGTCCAGGATGATGATGTAAAAGCGACCTACCAGGACGGCGTGCTGAAAGTCACCCTGGTCAAACAGGCGGAGAAACAAACGCATCGGATCGAAGTCAAGTAACACCAGATAATAACGAAACAGGAACCCTTGAAGGAGTGATTACGCGGAACCCAAAGTGAAAATCTCCTTACATTAGTTGTTATTCCTCAACAACCACCCCTGTAACCGGAGCCGTCCCGTTTGTAACGTGCACAGACGAGGACGGCTCTTTGTTTATAGAAAGTCCACAGTATAATAAAGTAGATGGGTAGATGAGTAGAAGGGTTGAAAGTTGAAGGTTGTCGTACGTCTCTACGGGACGAGGGGAGAGTGAGGAGATATAGTTACCCCGCCAATGAATTGGTTGATAACCAGCCCCAAGCTCGCAGACTCGTTTGAGGCTGCCACCCATCGTTCGTTGCCTAGCCCCGCAACGTAAAGTTGGGGGGCTAACTGATTCTTCGTATTTTATTTACCTCCGGCGCCGGTCCGGGGGCTAATCGTTGGCAAGGGATCGGGCGGCAGGGGGCGGTTTTGTCGGAGGCAGCGGGCGGCGTGGCCGACGAGGCGGAGGTAGTAGTCGGAGGGGAGGCCCTCGTAGGTAAGGAACGGCGAGGCGCCGACGGGGGGATCGTTGGTGCATTTGAAGATAGCGGTGCCTTCATCGACTTCATCAAACATGGCCTGATAGATCATAGTTGCGCCGGCGTTTTGAGCCTCGACGTATTGTTTCCAGAGGAAGCGGCCCTTTTGTCGCGGGATCATATCGAGTTTAGAACCGGGATTCATATTGTGCCAACTAAAGCCGGGGAAGACGACCGGCAGGTATTCCATGCCGTTTTTTTTGCACCAGTCGATATCGGGTTTCCAGCATTCGCGCGCGTGGTTAACGATACCGTCGAGGGTGCGATAACGGCCTACGGTCCAGGGGCTGACGATGTCGGCTTTGCGAATCACGTCATGTAATTTCTTATCGGGTACGCTGTCGCGTTTGAGGGTGCGCCACCAGGAGGGCACGCCGACCATAACGGTGCATCCGCCATAACGTGGGTCGGTTTTCAAAAAGTCGATCAAGGCAGCGCACTCGTCCAAGGTGTAACGGCGGCCGTCATTGAAACCGATGCCCCAGACGGCGACGACGGGTTTGCCTTTGTGGTGTAGATAGGCTTTGTCCCGTGGTTCTTTGGTAATTTTCATTTTATCGACCAGGTTTTTCCAGTCTTCGATGACGCGCTGCATCTGGTTTCGTCGCATACCGGACAGGTCATACATCACGGCGTAGGCGCGGCCGAACTGATTTGCGCCGACGCGGCAGTGATCCAGCACCGTATTGCAATGATTCAGACCACTTCGGCTGAAGGTCTGCGTAGCAAAGCGCTGCACGAAGACACCGTCGATACCGTACTCGTTCATCCAGCGGAAATGGCGTAGTGCCGTCTTACGATTCAGAGAACTGAAAACATAGGCGGTAGAACCGTCCTTATGTTTAAACGCGGTTGGGCATCGTTCGTCGGGACCGTATTCGGTCATATCGGGCCAGAGATCGATGGTACAACTGCCGGGCTCAAATCTCCTGCCCTTGCCCCAGTGGAACCAGCCCCGGCCTGCCCCGTCGCCGGGACAGGTAAACCAGCCCTGATAGCCACACATCACTTTACCGATCAGTGTGGCCGTATCGACGCCTTTTCGACTAAACCCCTGATACGTCGGCCAGAGGTTGTTCGAGTCTGCATCTTGCGAATACAAAAACGATGTCAAACAAGTAAAAATGAATACTGCCGCCAATAAATAATTTCGAATAAGATGCGTCATCTTTGTTTCCCTCTATGAGTCAATCTTTTCTCAGGAGGATTACTCATGCTTTAGACGCGCAGCGGCTTAAACATGCCACCCTATCGGTGCTCCTGGTTACTTCGCCAGCCGCAAGCTCGCGGACTCGCTTGAGGCTGCCACCCGTCGTTTGTCGAACACGGCCAAGATGGCCGTGGCACACTTGCTGCCACACATCCGTCTATCCGTATAATTCACCACGGACAAATAAGAATTTGTCCGTGCCATCCGTCGTCATAATTAGCTATTACATTTACATATCCTCGCTATGCGTTGCAACTGATTGTAGTTCGTACGAGACAGGCTGGCGCCGGTGAACCTCTGTTGTAATTGTTCAGGAGTATCGAATAAAATATTTTCGAGGTTAAGTTGTACGTGCATCGGTTTAAAGTTCGGTTCCCGGCATGGTGATTTATCCTGGTTGAAGGGGCAGGCATTCTGGCAATCGTCGCAGCCAAAGAGTCGATTGCCTATCTTCGGTTGTAATTCTACCGGCACTTCCGACTTCGATTCGACAGTCAGATAGGAAATACAGCGGCGCGCGCCGAGGATGCGCGGTTCGATGAGGGCATTCGTGGGGCAGGCGTGCAGACATTCTTCACAGCGGCCGCACTGATCGGGGACCGGTTCATCGTATTCGAGTTCGAGGTCGGTAACGATCTCGCCGAGGACAAGCCAGGAGCCGAATTGTTCGTTTAAGAGGAGGGTGTTTTTGCCGATCCAGCCGAGCCCGGCGCGGGCGGCGTAGGCCTTTTCCAATATAGGAGCAGTATCGACGAAACAGCGAGTAATCACGGGAGTATTAACCGCCGCCTTAATCTGGTCGGCGAGACGAAGTAATTTTTCTTTGACCACGTCGTGGTAATCACGTCCCCAGGCGTAGCGAGCGACTTTGCCACATGGCCCTGTACTATTTTGTTTTTGTTCATCGTGATAATAATTCAAGGCGGCACAGATCACGCTGCGGGCGCCGGGCACAAGTTGGCGGACGTCGAGTCGTTTTTCGATGTTTCGTGAAAGATATTGCATTTCCCCCTGATATCCCTTCGCCAAATAATTTTTGAAGGCGTCGATATGAGGATTAGCGACAGGGTGCGCGGAAGTAATGCCGATGGCATCAAATCCGAAATCGAATCCCCATTGTTTGATTTGAGCGCTTTCGATGGACGGTGCCATAAAGAATCAAGGTTTTATATATCGAGGTTTTTGACTTCGAGGGCGTGTTGTTCGATAAATTGTCGTCGTTGTTCCACATTGTCGCCCATGAGGATGGAGAAGAGGCGGTCGGCTTCGGCGGCGTCTTCCATTTTGACGCGGAGGAGCGTACGGCGTTCGGGATCCATGGTGGTCGTCCAGAGTTCATCGGCGTTCATTTCGCCAAGCCCTTTAAATCGTTTGATGGCGATGCCGCGGCTGCCGATATCGCGGATACCCTTGATAATCTGCTGGGGATTGGGCACGTCGATTTCTTTTTCGTCGCTGTCAATCAGTGCGAACTTGGTGACGATATGTTCGCCGGCAATGGTTTGTTCTTCCCGGCGGAAATAATCCCGAGGACTGATCAGGTATTCTTCGAGTTTTATCCGAAGTTCATTCAGGCGATGCACCTCGTGTAGTTCCTGCGCCACCACTCGTTCGGCCTCATTCCCATTGCCGTTGCCGTTGTTTTCGTCGCCGTTCCGGGCCGCGAGTTCCGCACAGCGCCGGCTATACTCATCCTCACTGTGGAAAAACTCTTCCTGTCGATCGACGGACAAATAGTAAGCGGGCAGGCCGTCTTTACCGCCGCGATCCTGCGCGGTAAAGGATGACAAATCGATACCGCGACGGCGAAGAATGCGAACCTGCTCTTCGACATCGAGTAAAATATCCATAAGCTTTTGCAGTTTGGCGCCTTGCACGATGACGTCGTCTTTTCCCTCGAGGCGGATGCGCAGTTTGGCGCCTTTGAGACCGTTGTTCGTAAGCCGATGGCGCATTTCCGACTCATTGACTACATAGAGCTTTTCTTTTTTCCGGGAGATTTCATAGAGCGGCGGCTGTGCCACGAATAAACAATCGTTGCGAATCAACTCCTTCATCTGGCGGAAGAAAAACGTCAGCAGCAGCGTTCGGATATGCGCGCCATCGATATCGGCATCGGTCATGATAATAACCTTGCCGTAGCGGCGTTTTTCGAAATTAAACTCATCGGCGCCGATACCGGCGCCCAGGGCGGAGACAATGGTCCGGATCTCTTCATGGCTAAGCATTTTGTCGAGCCGGGCCTTTTCGACGTTGAGGATTTTTCCCTTGAGCGGGAGGATCGCCTGGAAGCGACGTTCGCGGCCGCTCTTGGCCGATCCACCGGCGGAATCCCCCTCCACGAGAAACAGTTCGGAACTTTCGATGTCTCGACTGGAACAGTCGCTGAGCTTTCCGGGCAAGCTGCCGGCGCTGAGGGCGCCTTTCCGTCGGGTTAAATCGCGTGCTTTCCGGGCGGCTTCGCGCGCCGTGGCGGCCTGGACGCTTTTATTGACGACCTGTTTGGCGGCGCCGGGGTTTTCTTCGAGGAACTGACCGAACAATTCATTCACCGCCATCTCCACAAAGCTGCCGATTTCCGGATTCATGAGGCGAACCTTGGTCTGCGCCTCAAACTGCGGATCGGGTAATTTGACGGCAACCACGGCGGTCAACCCTTCGCGGACGTCATCGCCGGACGGAGGTGATTTTCCTTTTAACAGATTGTTGTTACGAGCGTAGGTGTTAATCGTACGCGTCAGGGCCGAACGGAAACCACTCAGATGGGTGCCGCCGTCCAGGTTATGGATGTTATTGGCAAAGGCGACGATATTTTCCGTGTACCCGCGGGTGTACTGCATGGCGATTTCACATTCGAGATTTTGTGTTTCGTCGGTCTTGCGCAAATGAATGACGCGTCGGTGGATAACATCCTTGCCGTCGTTGAGATGTTCGACAAACGCCGTGAGTCCTTTCTCAAACTGGAACTCCTCTTTTTTCCCCTCGCGTTCATCCAGGAATGTGATCTTCAGACCGGCGTTAAGATAGGCGAGTTCGCGCAGACGATGAACGATATAGTCATACCGGAAATCAATCTCCGGAAAGATTTCGGGATTGGGCTTAAACGAGGTTTTGGTTCCCGTACGTTTGCGGGGCCCGATTTCGCGTATTTCGCCTTTTTTCATGCCGCGCTCGAATTCCATCCGATAGCCCATCCCGTCACGGGCTACCTCTACTTCGAGCCATTCCGAAAGGGCATTGACGACGGATACACCCACCCCATGCAACCCGCCGGAGACTTTGTAGCTTTTGCTGTCAAACTTGCCGCCGGAATGCAGGATCGTATGCACAACCTCCAGAGCGGATTTTCCCGTGCTCTTCTCGGCATCGACGGGGATGCCGCGTCCGTTATCTTCGATAGTACAACTACCGTCGGCATTGATCTGCACTTTGATATGGGAGCAAAAGCCCGCCATAGACTCATCCACGGAATTATCGAGCACTTCGTTGATGAGATGGTGCAGTCCGCGCACCTGTCGGTCACCGATGTACATTTCCGGGCGTTTGCGAACCGCTTGGAGACCTTCCAAAACGGTGATCTGCTCGGCGGTGTAGCGCGACGCAGCGGTTGCGCCTAACGATTCGGTCTCCGACATTGTTTCCTGATTTGGTTCTGAATTTGCCGTTACATCATCCATCAATTTTGTTCTTATCTTCTTTCGGTTTTACGCTTTTAAAGTGTGGTATAGGCGTGCCTTCCTCATTCGTATAGTACCAACGCCCCCGGACGAAGCGGATCCGGGCCGGGGCGACGTCGGGACAAAGATCTCGCAACTGATCCAGCAACTCCTCCTTTATCTGACTCAACTCAAATAAACTGGGAGCATCATCCACCAATACCCGTAAGGTACCGTGAACCAAATTCTCCAGGCAGGTATGATCCAGCAACTCCGCCGGCAGCAATTCCTGCCAGGTGCGTCCCAGGCGGCTCAACTTTTTCTGCCGGGGCGCCACTTCCCGCCGCACAAATTTCTCCACAAGGTTCGCTAAAGGCTGAGTCGTTTGCCTGAACCGGCGGGAATCGGTTATTCGATGCAGAGTATGTTTGTCCCACATGTTCATATTCTACACGGTCACCGGCATGATCACATACCGGAAATCCTTCCCGGCGCTCAACAAACCCGGCTTGGTGGATTCAATGAATTCAAACACAACCTCCGGTTGATCAATCACCCGCAAGACATCCGACAAATATTGAGGATTAAAGCCTATTTTCATATCTTCGCCGGAGTAGTTGACATTCATATTGATCTCCACATCTCCGGTTTCCGGCGTACTGGAGGTAAGACAAAGCTTTTCCTGGGAAAACGACAAGAGCACGCCGCGGGATTGTTCCGTACTCAGCAGCGCCGCCCGACGAACTGCACTGTGAAAGGTTTCCAATTCCAGAGTGGCTTTTTTTGTACAACCGCTGGGAACGACATCATTGTATTTCGGGAATTTCCCCTGTACCAGAATCCCGGTGATTTCCGCCAGAGCCGTACCGGCAGTCATTTGATTGCCGGAGAAGGAAATTTGAATTTTTTCGTCCGGATCGTGCAGTACCTTGTCGATCACCGTCCAGGCCTTCGCGGGGATAATGGCTGTTTGTTCCATTTCTTTATTGCTGGGAGTCACATCCCCATCTATCAGGGCCAATCGTCGGCCATCCGTAGCCACCATACGTAACTTCTTCCCATGCTGCTCCCAAAGAACGCCATTAATCGCATAGCGAGTGTTTTCCCGAGCGGCAGCAAAGGAAGTCATGTGGATCATCCGCTTCAACAAGCCTGCCTTGATTTGCACCACTTCCTCTCTCTGTGCGTCGCTAATCACCGGAAAATCGCCCGGATCATGACCGTAAATGCGAAATCGGCTGTCTTTACCCACTACCTGACAAGTAGAATCCGTCACTTCTAAATCCACGGTTTCATCGGCACTTTCGTGCAATATGGAGGTCATCTTATCGGCAGGCACCACGGCGGCTCCTTCGGCATTGACCTGAACCTGCGGCACCACGTATTTTACTGTGATTTCATTATCCGTAGCCGTTACCGTGAGCTTCTGATCCTGCTTGTCGGCCTGGATTTTGGCACATTGCAGAATCGGTTTTGGGGTACGTGCCGGTACAATTGACGAAGCCAACTGGACGGCTTCATATAAGGCGGCTCGATTACATTTTATGTTCATTGGTAATTACCTCCATATTTTATGCTCCCTGGTAAGACGGACGAGGAGTCAAGTTGTCTCTTTACCCAATGATCCTACTTACTCAGGGTTTCAGGTAAGCTGCTATTATTACAAAGAAAGATAATCTTTTCCAGTAGTATTATTCATATGTTCGGTGAATTCTGTGAGGAAGGAGAGGAAGGCTCTTAAGTATTTTATTTACAGGAGTTTACAAAATGGCGGGTTGAGAATAAAGTGTTAAAAGTTATTTATGATTTTTTCGTGATATGTTACAAATTTGCCGTCTTTTTACTCAGGTCTTTTCTCAGGTATGTTTGCTATCATTATTGTTATTTTTTCATACCGGATTGTAAGGATTTTGGTGTTGTTTTCACAGAATTTAGCCTTGTTGTTGATAAACTGTTTGATGATTCAGAAGAGATAGTTTGTGACGTCAAAATCCCCGACCTTGGCGATATGAAGATCATTACGGATGGCTAAGAGAATGTCGGGCGCCTCCTCTTGCTGCTCTTTTTCTTGCTTTTGCTTCTTTATATTCTCCGCCTTTGCAAGGTCAATCGGTTTGACGGTAGGCCTGCAAAGTTGTTTTTGGTTAAGTTCGGTTACGACCACGGTTTGTCCGTTGTTTAATATGACCTGCTCACCGAGGGCGAAAGGCGGCACCGTTTCCTGAAACGCAGCCATGATCTGGGAATCAAACCATTTGGCATAGCCCAGGTTTTTCAGCCGTTTCAGGGCCACAATCGTAGGGGCCATAGTGCCATCGGGCAGGTGCAGGAAATTTTCGAATCTATCGGCGATAGCAGCGATCCGGCAGAAAATGTGGATATCCCGGCCTTGCAGGGGGGCAAACTCGCCGGCAATACCGGGTACCTCTTTGCGGGGCGGGAATCCGCTGCCGTCGAAATGTTGATGGTGGTTTAACACCACCTGAGCGGCGCTGGGGTCGAGACCGCCCTGCACCATCTCATAGCCGGCTTCCGTGTGTTTTTGCCATTCCGGTTCCCCACGATCCTGTGCGGTGAGGCGGAAATTCTTTAGCTCCTCGGGGAAATTCAACTTACCAATATCGTGTAAAAGGCAACCGACGCCCAGTTGAGTCAGATCGGTAGCTAAATGAATAGGCAGGCGCGGTCGCTCATGTATCAGATAGTTCTCCAGGCGCATACCTATTAACATTGCAAGGTAAGCGACCGTCGTACCATGAAGAAAAATGTCATTCGATTCGCCGTGTAACTCATTGATGAACGACGAGGATTTTCCCTGAGAGGTCAGGATTCGGGAGAATAATTGGCTGACGTTCTGTACATAAAGGCTGTAATCCACATTCGCCAGGCTGATTTCCTGGCCGGCCTTGAATTGATCTTTCAAGGTTCCATATAGTTCCTGCTGTTTTTTGGTAAGCTCGGGATCCAGGATTTCATCGAGGAAATCCAGATCGGGATACTGAACCCAGATGCTATAAATCCGCAGGGAGCGAAGCCGCTTGATCGTTTCCTCGTCGAGTTTGAAATTGGCCTTGAGCAGGGAGTGCTGGGGCTTTTTCGGATTGGGCACAGAGCGTGCCAGCGTCATCCCCTCTTTGGCTTGTTCGATCGGAACTCTTAGCATTGTCGGAGTATTCGGTTAAAGGCTTAATAGTTATAAGTTAAGTATTTACAAGTTCTTACTTATTTATCATCGGCGAAACCAGCTATAATCTTGATTAGCGAGACCGGGTAAGTGAGTACGTTATCCACAATTTGCCCACAGCCTGTGAAATTAAAAAATAAGCCAAAATGGTATGACCACATTCATTTTAACAGGGTATTATTTTGAGTTAATTATTCGTCGGCCCAGGTCGTAGGCATCCTGCAGGGCAGTGGGATGCTGACAAATAGAGCCTTTCTTATCACACCCTTCAATAAGCAAATTATCCCAGTACTCCATTTCCAGGGCGTCCAGGAACCATTTCATAGTGACTTTAACGCCGCTGAATACTTTGGTTCCGTGCGTGGCGCCGACGGAGATAAAGATTCCCCGCCGGAAATTCTGGCCCGGCTGCATCAGGGATTGCTTGAGCGCGTATCGGCGGGCCCAAAAGGTTTGACAACGGTCGATCAAGAGCTTGGCTTGGGCACAATGGGCCATAAAGTAAATAGGGCTGGCGAGGATAAACCAGTCGGCAGCCAATAGCTTGGGATACATCCGAGTGATGTCATCCTGGATGGGACATTCGCCTGTTTTTTGGCAATGGTCGCATTGAGTACAGGGCATAAGTTTACATTCTGCCAAGCGTATTTTCTCAATATGGTATTCTGCTTCGCAACCATTTTGTGCGATCGTATCCTTGAGGCCGCGGATCATCTCGTCAAGTAAGGTTTCCGTATTCCCACCGAAGCGGGGACTGGATGAGACAGCCAAAATATTTATCGCCATATCGTTTTCCTTCTTAGCGTAAGTATTCTATACAGGGATTTCTCTTGATAAACAAGTGCCCCCTTTTGCTGCGGTAAGCATTGTAAAGGGGGCACATAGGTGGCGGGCGTTTTCGCGTCGGTTTTATACGGAAACCATGCGTTCTTGGGCAACGTTTCGTAGTTTGACAAGTGCCTTGTTTTGTATCTGACGGATGCGCTCTTTGGTCAGCCCTAATTTTTCCCCCACCTGCTTTAAAGTAAGCGGCTTGGGCTGTTGGGAATCGAGAGAGAACCGCAAGGAGACTACCGATTGCTCGATGCCGGTCAGATCCGCCAGGTTCTGATGCATAATAGTGCGAACTTCATCCACCCAGTCGTTATGTTGTTCTTCCCGTTCCCGTTCGATTTGATCGCTTTTTTCGAAAGCGGTGTCCCACTGGGCCAGGAAATGACTACGGTAGCGATAGCATTGTTTGGCGGTACGGGAGAATCCTTTAAAGATGGCCCGGCAGGCGTAGGTGCTGAACTTGAATCCGCGTGCGCAGTCGAATTTATCGGTAGCCCGCAACAGGGCCATGCTGCCTTCGCTGACCAGGTCAGTAAATTCCACGCCGGGAAATTCAGAACGTTTAGCCATTGCCAATACCAAACCCATATTGGCGGTGACGATCTTACTGCGTATTTCCAACTGTCGCTGATACCAGTCCAGCAGCTCAAGGGCGATATGTTTTACGCGTGTGGTCTGTTTGATTAATTTCCTTCTGATCTGGCATAGTTTATACTTGGCGAAGTTGAACTGCATGAAGAGAAGGCGTTCTTCTTCGGCCGATAAGGACTGGCCGGTATGCACTTCGACCTGTTTGTTGATAATACCCGACATAACCTTCGGTCGGCGGAAATGTTCGTTGGGTATAAAAGAGATCGGCTCAGATAAAATCTTCTCAATTCTCTTTTTCTCTTTCACGGGTAGATCAAGTCGATCAATCCTTTTCTGTAGGGCACTTCTTTTCTTTGTATTTTTCGTGTTTTGCATGGCGCCACCTCCTTTCGGGTACGTCATGTTCATTTTGTATCACTTCATCTATAATATATAACGAGCAACCTTCGTGCCAAGTTCGATAATTTTCTTATAAAAATGTAAGTCTTTGTCAATAAGTGAGTTAAAAAAACGTGATTTATTTCCAAACCGAATATCTGTATCATTTTACTGATACATATTTCCCTTTTCATAAATCAAACCTATAATATTGCTAGACAGAAATAGGCGATTCGTAGCCGGTAAGCCCTAAAATTGATATAATCAGTCCAAGTGTCTCATTCTAATTATGTATCATTATATATTTGTGAGGCATTTATAAATAAGTAAAACATTTTAGACAGTATTGTAATATGTTTATTTACAGTACTTTATGAATTATTAAATTTTATTAGGAGTAGTGCAAGTTCTGTCCTACTCCTGTTGTTGTATCATTATATGAGACACTTTGTTGGGTAAGTCTTAGCTGATTTTTGTTTTGATATTGGCGGTAAGTTGTTTTTGTCACTGGTTTTACATTACTGTTTATTATCAAGAATAATGCTGGTATAGGATTTGCGGAAATTTTGGTAACGTGTGTACTAATTGTTCAATAAACTTTTGTGGGTAGAGAACAGTACGATGGGTGATGAATGTAATCAGCATATAAAAAGGGCCTTGGCGCTCGCCGATGAGCTATTAGTATTAGCCGACGAGGGAGACGAGGTGAGGAAAGATGTGGGCTGTGGCGTTTTATTCGGGACGATACGCGAT
>CAZNQT010000088.1:0-11906 GCA_964574885.1 uncultured Pirellulales bacterium | reverse complement strand
TTATTGCGTTCCACGCGCGCCTGGGCGAGAAACTGATCCAGTTGAGCCACAGAGGCATCGAAGGGCGGTTGAGGCTGAGGCGAGGGTAAGGATTGTTCGAGTTTCCGATTGTTTTCGCGTAGGGTATCGGGCGCTTTCCCAATCAGGTTCTGGAAGTCGTGGGCCCGGGTCTGGGCGGCTTTGGCCTCTTTGAGTTCGGACTCGATCTTGCCGTGGAGCTCCTGGATTTGTTTGCGTACGGCTTCGTCGAGTTGAGCGGATTCCAGTTGACTTTGTTGATTTCGGAGTTGCTGTTCGATCTGGGCGATGGGATCATCGAGGGTGGATTTCGTCTCCGACGATTCCTGGTTCTGGGAGAACGTCAGGGCAGGAATGAATCCCAGGTTCACGATTAGGAGAATCCACCAGAATTTACGCATGCCGGAGACCTTTTATATATAAGTATCGATATCGAATCGGCTCTTTAGTTCTTATTTAACAAGTCCAAGAAAAGAAGTAAAAGAAAAAACGATAAAGGGATTTAAAGTCGAATCAAGTTGACGGCCCAGGTGAGACCGCCGCCGAAGGCGACGAGGATGATAAGGTCGCCGGGATCGAGGTGGTCGTGGGTGAGGGCTTCGTCGAGAGCAATGGCGATGGAAGCGGCGGAGGTGTTGCCGTACTTGTCGATATTGACGAACATTTTCTCAGGGGAGAGATTGAGTCGTTTGACGACGGATTAGATAATACGGGCATTCATCTGATGAGGAATGATCAGGGCGATGTCGTCATTGGTCAGGCCGCAATTCCGGTAGGTTTCCTCGATCATTTCGACAATGCGTCTGACGGCGAGTTGATAGGTTTCGCGTCCCCGGATCCACATGTAGATCTTATTCTTCTGATCGAGGGGTTTGCCGGCGGGATTTCGGCTGCCGTAGGCCTGACAGGAAAGGGTTTCCCAGCCGCCGCCGTCGGCATGGAGGCTGTTGTAGAGAACTCCGCGGGTGGAATTTTCCTCGGCCTGGAGGAGCAGGGCGCCGGCGCCATCGCCAAACAGGATGCAACTGGAACGGTCGGTGTAATCGGTAATGGTGGAAAGGGTTTCGGCGCCGAGTACGAGGATGGTATTCATTTGTCCGGTTTCGATCATGGCGGCGGCGTGGGTAATGGCATAGGTGAAACCGCTGCAAGCGGCGGCGAGGTCAAAGGCGCAGCAATTATGGTTGTGCAAACCGTCCTGGACAAAGCAGGCGGTGGAGGGAAAGACCATTTCGGGCGTAATGGTGGCGCAAATAATAGCGTCGAGTTGGTCGGCGGAGACGTCGGCGCGCTGGAGAGCCTGTTGGGCGGCCTGGAGGGCCAGGGTGGCAGTACTCTCGCCTTCTTCAATAATGCGTCGCTGTTTGATGCCGGTACGGGTAGTGATCCATTCATCGGAGGTATCGACCATGTTTTCGAGATCGGCGTTATCGAGGATTTTCTCCGGGAGGGCGCAGCCGGTAGCTTTGATTACGGCGCGTCGGGCAGGTTGAGCCAATCCGTCCTGAATTGCGTTTGTCATTCTATTCGTAATTATCCTTGTGCATTGAAGGCAGGTGTTTTCTGGAGTTCCTGGGAGATTTTGTCATTGATATTGAGTTTCACCTGCTCGCGGGAGCGTCGAATGGCGTTTTTAATGGCGCGGGCGTCGCTGCTGCCGTGACAGATCATACAGGTGCCGTCCACGCCGAGGAGAGGGGCGGCACCGTATTCATTGTAATCGTGGCGGGCGTAAAGTCGATCAATCACCGGTTGAATCTGTTGGACAAACCGGGGATCTACCTGCGCGAGTTCGCGTTTGATGGTTCGAAAGAGACCGTCGGCGAGTCCTTCGGTGAGTTTCAGGATGATATTCCCGACGAAGCCGTCACAGACAACGACATCACAGGGCCGATTGACAAATTCACGGGTTTCGACATTGCCGATGAACTGAATGCGTTCATCCTCGCGGAGGAGATGGTTGGTTTTTTTCACGAGTTCGTTGCCTTTGGCATCTTCCTGTCCGATGCTGATAAGACCAACGGAGGGATTTTCAATTTGCAGGATTTCGCGGGCGTAGATACGCGCCATCAGGGCGTACTGGTGAAGATGGGCAGGTTTGGGCGCGATGTTGGCGCCGACGTCGCAGACGATGACGGGTCCTCCAAAAGTGGGGAAGACGACCATAATGCCGGGCCTCAGGACGCCGGGCAGAGGTCGGAGTCTCATCTGGCAGGCGGCGACATAAGCCCCGGTATTGCCGGCACTGATGGTGACATCAATGTTATGCTGGGCGGCGTACTTGGTCATAACGGCAATAGAGCTATGGCGTTTGCGCCGAAGGGCTTCGACGGGCTGCTCGTCCATGCCGATTACATCGGGGGCATGTTCGATGCGGATAACTTTCTTCCAGCGTTTAGGATCGCCGAGTAGATTCTGAATGGCGTTTTCGTCTCCGAACAGGATGATTTCATCGCCGCCGTTGAGTTCATCCAATGCTTCGAGCGCACCGGTAATCACGATATCCGGGGCATGATCCCCCCCCATGGCATCGAGAGCAATTTGCATAGATTCCTGTTCCTGCTATAAATTGTACCTGGTACGAAAACTAATCTTCTTTACCCAGGTCAAGTTTGGTTTTCGGGTTGACGTATCCGCAGTTTTCACACGCGGCATGGGGCAGCTTGGCATTATTACATTGCGGACAAATGGAATAATTTACGGGTTGGAGCGCATGATGGTTTCGTCGGGTCCGCGTACGCGATTTCGAGGTTTTTTTTGTGGGCAGCATGGTTTTCCTAAACTTATAATTTCCAAGTAGTTACGAGCATTTTAGTCTTTTACTGTACTCGTAGGCGCACCCTCATAGTATCGCCTTTGAGCCAAGAAGGTTAGGAAATATTTTGCCGAATGTCAAGTAAATTTCAAGTGTGTGAGACAACATTTATTTCTTAGAAAAAATCCGAAATCGGTTATAGTACATCCGGCAGATAATTGAACTGTATAAGGTAAATGTGAATAAAGAGTCGTATCGGAGTTGAGAGGATTGGAAGATGACCGAAAAAGCGATAACGCGGCGTGAAGCCTTAAAGATGAGTGGGGCAATATTAGGCGGCGGATGGTTGGGCGGTTCCGTTGTGGGGGCGACAACGGCGGGAACGAAAGCGAAAGTTAATTTTCAATATTGCTTGAATGCGAGTACGATCCGGGGGCAGAAACTGTCCCTGGTGGAGGAGATTGAGACGGCGGCCCAAGCGGGCTATACGGGATTCGAGCCCTGGGTGCAGAAGGTCCACGACCACGCCAAGGGCGGGGGATCGCTACAGGATATTAAGAAGCGGTTGGCAGATCGAGGGCTGACCGTGGAAAGTGCGATCGATTTCGCGTCGTGGCTTGTGGATGATGATGCCAGGCGTGCTAAAGGGGTAGAGCAGATGAAGCGAGCGATGGATGTGTTAGCCCAGATCGGGGGTAAACGGATCGCGGCGCCGCCGGCGGGAGCAAATCGCGGACCTGAACTGGATTTGTTACAAGCTGCCCAGCGGTACCGGGTGATTCTGGAAATCGGAGATGAGCTGGGCGTGACGCCGCAGGTGGAGATATGGGGCAACTCAAAAAATCTGCATCGGCTGGGGGAAGCAATGTTCGTAGCGATCGAGAGCGGTCATCCCAGGGCATGTCTGCTGCCGGATGTGTATCATATTTATAAAGGGGGTTCGGATTTTCACGGTTTGAAACTGATCGGCGGCCGAGCGGTGCAGGTGTTTCATCTGAATGACTATCCGGCGGATCCGCCGCGGGAGACGGTGTCGGATCGGAACCGGGTGATGCCGGGCGACGGCGTAGCGCCGTTGGATCAGATTATTCGGGATATGGCGGCGATGAATCCGAATATGGTGCTGTCGCTGGAATTGTTCAATCCGAATTACTGGAAGCAGGATGCGCTGGAGGTGGCGAAACTGGGTCTGGCGAAGATGAAAGCGGCGGTGGCCAAGGCGTTGGAGTAAGAAAGTTTCTGGTTTAATAATAGAACACGGATGACGCGGATGCGACGGATTTACACGGATATATTATAATCTGATAATCGAAGTACGAAATCCGAAATAAATTCAAATACCCAAAATGGAAATGTTCAAAACAAAGATAACCCGAAAAAGAATGTAAGAGGATGTATGATGATTGATGAGAAGTTGTTGGAGATGTTGGTGTGTCCATTGACGCACGACAAGCTGCGGGCGGAAGGGGATATGCTGGTGAATGTAAAGTGGGGGATCAAGTATCCGGTGCGGAACGGGATCCCGGTAATGCTGCTGGAGGAGGCGGTGTGGCCGGAAGGGATCAACAGTCTGGAAGAAATGAAGAAGAAAATAGCGGAGGAAAGTGGGTAGTGGATAGTGATTAGTGGATAGAGATCCTTTGCTGCGCTCAGGATGAGAAAATAGATGAGGGAGGTTTGGGATGTACAATAAGAAAGAGATTGATCCGGGTCATGCGGGGCCGCGAAATTTTTTTCGGGTGGTCGGGCCGTTGGCGGCGGTCATCGGATTGATTTTGATTGTGGTGGGGATCGGGAGTTTTTTTGCCAAGGCGTCTCGGTTCGGCGACCCGAGCGATGAATTCGGGCCGCCAAAGCATTTCTGGTGTATTTTCGTCGGTATGCCGGTTCTGGTGGTAGGCTTGGTTCTTTCGAAGTTCGGTTATATGGGTAAGGTCGCACGGTATGTAGCGCAGGAGATTGCGCCGGTGGGAAAAGATACGTTTAATTATATGGCGGAAGGCACTCAGGACGGCGTACGAACAGTGGCGGGCGCGATAGGGGAGGGACTGCGTGAGGGAATGGCCGGGGAATCGGGTGCGCCGTTGGTTCGTTGTTATAAATGTAATCATGTAGTGGCTGGGGACGCGAAGTTTTGCAGCGACTGTGGGGCGTCCCTGGAAAAGAGTAAACCGTGCGGTCAGTGCGGGGAGTTGAACGATCCGGATGCCAAGTTTTGCGATAACTGCGGCGGGGCGTTTGCGTAAAATCGCGGATTTTTCCCCGATAAAACTGGGGATGGATTCTTCTGTGGATGTTTTTGGTTTTTGTCCCCCGGTTGACACCGGGGGCTAAATTCATAATGGCTTTCGTTACAGGGGCCAAGGATTGGGGCAGAAGTCGAGCCCATCTTCAATGAAGCTTGCGCGATAAATAGCTATCTTGCAAGAGGATAGGAATACTCAGGTCGAGAATATAATTTGGAGGTCAATTCTTCCGCCTATTGAATTTTACAGCGGGATATGCTATCATAGCGTAAAATGGATATTCTGTAATTTATCAAAGGATGGATTTATTTTAGGAGTACCACCATGTTCGAAGCAGTACGGCAGGATAGATTCATTACATCGATGATATTTTTACTCTCGTTATTATCCGGGTGGGGGGGGCAAATGACGACGGCGGCCCCGCCTCATGACGAGTGTGCCAACGCGATATTCGTAGCCGCGGGCGACCCCAACAGCGGCTCGACGGTAGGAGCCACGGGATTCGATCAAAGCAGTTGTGCCGACGATGACTTTCGGGACGTCTGGTTTCGATATGTTCCCTCCGTCACCGGGCAGATTCAGATCAGTTTATGCGGCAGTACTTTCGATACCACCCTGGCGGTATATACCGGCTGCGGAGGAGTGGAATTGGCGTGTAACGATGACAGTTGCGATTTGCAAAGCGAAGTCCTGGTTTCGTTGACGGCGGGCGTGGAATACATCATTCGAGTGGCAGGATACGGGGGAGAAACCGGCGATTATATTTTAACGATCACGGAAGGCATTCAGCCTCCGGCGAACGATCATTGCGCCGATGCGATTGAAGTGTCCGAGGGCGAAGTATATTTGGGGACGACAAGTTTATCAACGGGAACGGATGTGAGCAGTTGTGGCGACGAGGATACGCAGGATGTCTGGCACCTGTTCATACCGCCGGAAACGGAAGACTACCGGATCAGTCTCGCGGGCAGTTCGTTCGACACCACGCTGGCCGTCTATACTTCTTGCGTGGGAGGAGAGATTGGGTGCAATGATGATTCGATTGGATACCAATCCGAATTAATACTACCTCTCACTCAGGACGTACCCTATTTCATTCGCATCTCCGGTTACGGAGGCGAAACAGGAGCCTATGTCTTAGAAGTTGAATCGGCATGTCCGGAACCCGTGGTTCCCTTTGCCCCGGCGCCGCCGGATTTACAGTCGGAAGTACCTCGCGAGGTGATATTATCCTGGAATGAGGCGCTGGTCCCTCCCGAGGTAAAGCTGAAAGGAACCACCCCCAAGGTAATTTACGGTCAGGATGATCGCCGGGAAGAATATGAAGTGGTGGATCCCTCGTTATTGAACGCCGGCGATGCCACCTGTGCTCTCTTACCGCTATCGTCACTGACGAATCCAGGGGACGGTACGTACCTTCTCGACGATGAAACGTTTGCCGAGTACATACTTTATGGGTACGGCGAGGCCCTGTGTGCCGATGAGCCGTTCGGCAACCAGCCCAATCCGGCTTTTTGTTCCGGCTTTTTAGTATCACCGGATGTGGTCGCAACGGCGGGACATTGTATCACCAATCCCGCTGAGTGTGCCGATTCGGCGTATGTGTTTGGTTTTGTGATGCTCGAGCCCAATATGCCGGCATTGGTTATTGATGAATCAGAAGTGTATTTTTGTCAGGAAATCATTCTGAGGCAACAGTCCGCGGCGGATTGGGGTTTGATCCGTTTAGATCGACCGGTGGTGGGTCATACGCCTTTACCGGTTCGTCGCAGCGGTAAGATCGGCGATTCGCAGGACGTTGCCGTCATCGGACACCCCGTAGGATTACCGCGTAAATATGCCGGCGGCGCCCGCGTGCGGGATAATACCCCGTCAGAGTATTTCCAGGCGAACCTGGATACCTACGGGGGAAATTCCGGTTCGACAGTTCTCAATACTGACACCTGGGAGGTGGAAGGAATTCTCGTACGCGGTCAAGCGGATTTTGTCGAGCAGGGAGGTTGCATTCGCTCCCACGTGTGTACCGACGATCCGGGATGTCCGGGTTGGGAGGATGTGACGCGCGCCACGGAATTTAGCCACTTGATACAAGTGTATGATGTCTATTTCGGGGAGAATCCCGACCAATTGAACCTGCTGTGCGAGGATACGAATGTACCCTGGTGCAATGCCGGTACGTTGATCTGCGGTAAGACGTACTATTGGCAGGTGGTAGCGAAAGACAACTGTCATAATCTTGTCGGACCCCTCTGGTCGTTCACCGTGCAACCCACCGGCGACCTCGATGCTAATTGTGTAGTCAATATCCATGATTATGCCCGATTTGCTCCCTCCTGGCAGGATCTAAACTGTACGGCGGAAAATTCATGGTGTGATGATGCGGATTTGAACAAAGACGGTAAAGTGAATGTGGTCGATACCTATTTGTTGACCCTGCATTGGCTGGACGATGTTAATTAGCAGAGAGCGGATAGTATTACGAGATTCATCGCTGCATTCAGAAAGACAAGGCGCCGCCGAATGTGTTGCATGCGATCAGGTTTTCACATGATATAAATATAGATTTCGTTACCGGGGCCAATCGTCGGGACAGAAGTCGAGCCAATCCTTGGCGAGGAGGTAATAATCGTAGAGGTCCACGGGATTGTCGGGTGCGGGATTGGCGTCGTAGTCGAGATTGGCGGGCCGGTCGCCTTCGAGGAGCCATTGGGAACAAAACAAAGCCAATTCAGCTAGCGTAACCTTACAGGCTTTGATCTGGTAGGCGATGGGGGACTCAGAGTGAAAATGGATCCAGCCGATGTTTTCGCCCCAGGCCCAACCGTCGAAGTTGCCTTCGTCGTCGATGGTAACGCCGTAATGGGTGGGATCGCCGGAAACCTGGGGATTGAAATTGATCCAGCCGATATTTTCAGCCCAGGCGTAACCCGATAGATTGCCGGCGCCGTCGTTGAGTACGCCACCATAGGTAGCGGGGGAGAGGTTGATCCAGCCGATGTTTTCAGCCCATACATAACCGGTGAGTTTGTCGTTGGCGACGTGTACGCCGGGTTCCCGGCCGGGTTCGAAATTGAGCCAACCGACGTTTTCAGCGTAGGCATATTGTGAACCGTCATTATCCGGATCGATGTTCCCGGCCCAAGTCAACCCGGCGATTAAGAGCACAACAATTAAGCCCCATATTTGTATTCGTTGTATGCGATTGAGCATGGCGTGGCTCCTCTTTAAAATTCGAAGTTGGCCCAGGGATGTTCGGCGCCGGATACGCCGGAGATATCGCCGGCGCCGCTGACGTCAACAATCGGCCCATAGGCGTTTCCCGGCGCAATATTATAATTACCGGTGTTATTGTTGCGGGCAGTGTTTTTGAGGATGATGTGGCCGCGGGCGTTGTCATGATCCTCGACGCGAATGCCATACCCGTTATTCACGACCAGATTCGATTCGATGCGACAACCGGTGCCGCAGCAGACAACGTAAATTCCATCTTGTCCGTTGTTGCTGGCGTTACAATCTTTGATCACCGTCAAATTCCTGCACCAGATGCCTACGGAAGAATTGCTTATCGCCGAGCAGCGCATGACGGTGCAGATTCCATCGGTAGCGATGCCATTGAGATTTTCCTGGGCGGTGCAATCGAGGATGGTGCCATTGAAATTGACTTCGAAACCGATGTTTGAGTTTCGCGTGGCGGTACAGCCAATGATGGTAGAACCTTGAAAGGCCCGGATGCCGGAGTATTGATTCAAACGAGCGAGGCAATTCCGAAAGACAGAGCTATTGCCCATCGCCTCCATACCATTGCCGCCGTTACTTTCGGCGATACAATCCACGACCTGGCAGTTATCCTGTAGCCATATCCCTTTGCCTACGTTGTTTGTCGCCCGGAGGTTTGAAATCTGCACATTCATCGCATTGGTCAGGTCGATGCCGTCTTCCCATCCGGATACGGATCCGTTTTTTATAACAATATTCTTTCGCTGCGGATAGGGATTCGACAGCGTTGTAATGCCGTCGTAAAATCCGGTATTTCCTGTCAGGGCAAATCCGCAGAGGTCAATCACAACATTGTCAGCACGGATATTGATGCCGTTTTTATTGGGGACGCCGGTGATGTTACCGGTGAGGTAATACGAACCCGGCGCGTCAATGACATAGAGAGAATTGGGATCTCCCGAGAGGGATTGGATAGGTGTGCGCGGCTCCACCTGTTGCAGGGTTTTCATGGTGGGCCCCGGCGGGGCGCTGGGTTCCAGTTCTCCCGCACCAACCGCTCCGACATAAACGAAGCAAGTGCCTGCCATAAAAAGAATTGCATAAGTTCGCAATGATTGGGAATTCATTTTCAAACCTCCTTCCGGACTATTATGGTCAAATTTACGGTGTCTTGCCCTTTGCTAACCAGTGTTTATTCCACTCAGGACTTCCCTTTCGATATTTGATGATTCAGTATATAGTTGATAGATGAAATTATATAAAAAGTAAGAGGATAGATCAAGGAAAATTAGCCTTAGTATGGTTAGTTATAGGGGATTGCAGCGCAAGTAATTGTTACACTTAGTCTTATGCTCTGTCGAAAAGACAGGTAATTTGTCATTCCGAATCCCGATTTATGGGGGGGAGAATCTCGAATTGCAAGATAAATATAAGATTCTTCACAAGAGTGCCACGGTCGTTTCGGCCGTGTCGGTTTCCTGTTTCATAATGAGCACATAACGAAGACACGGCCAGGATGGCCGTGGCACTCTTTCAGGGAGGTTATAAATACAAATTCCTATACCGTTATATTAGCGGTTTTCGAGTTCGGATTTAATTTCGTTCAGGAGATTGATGGCCTGGAGGGGGGTGAGATTATTGAGGTCGGTTTGACGGAGTGTTTCCAGGAGGGGATCGGGCGGAGCGAGATCGAAGAGGGTCATCTGTGCCTCGGTCTGGTCGGCGAGGGGACCGGCGATTTGGGGGGCGTGAGCTTCGCGTGCGAAACTGTTTTCCAGTTCTATCAGAATTTCCTGCGAGCGATTGATAATGGGTTTGGGTACGCCGGCCAGTTGAGCGACGTGGATACCGTAACTTTTATCGGTGCGGCCGGGAACGATTTTATGCAGAAAAACAACCTCGTCCTTCCATTCGCGAACGGCGACGTTGAGATTCTTGACGTTTTTCAAGAGGTCGGCCAGTTCGGTGATTTCGTGGTAATGGGTGGCAAACAGGGTGCGGCACTTCGGCTGGGTGGCGAGGAATTCAGTAATCGCCCAGGCCAGCGCGAGGCCGTCATAGGTGCTGGTGCCGCGGCCGATCTCATCGAGGATAACCAGGGAGCGTTCGGTGGCATTGTTGGTGATGTTGGCGGTTTCGATCATCTCGACCATGAAGGTGGATTGGCCGCGGGTCAGTTCGTCCGAGGCGCCGACGCGGGTGAAAATGCGATCGACCAGGCCGACCTGGGCCGACTGGGCGGGCAGGAACGATCCCATCTGGGCCAGAATGACCAACAGAGCGGCCTGGCGGATGTAGGTGCTTTTCCCGGACATATTGGGTCCGGTTATGATGGCCAAATCCGCGGCGCCGTTGCCCAGTTCCAGGTCATTGGGGACGAATCGCTCGGCGAGGATCTGGTCCAGAACGGGGTGGCGACCCTCCACAAACTGAATGTCTTTGTCTTCGTGCATCTGGGGGCGGCAGTAATTGCGGTGGCGGGCGATATAGGCCAGGCCTGCGAGGATGTCGATCTTGGCGACGGCGTCGGCGACCTGCTGTAAATGGAGCTTCTGGGCGGCGATCTGTTGGCGGATGTCCTGAAATATCTGCTCTTCCTGTTTCTTGCAGCGGTCCTCGGAGGTGAGGGCTTCGGATTCGTAGCGTTTGAGTTCGTCGGTGATGTAGCGTTCGGCGTTTTTCAGAGTTTGTTTGCGTACGAAATCCGGCGGCGCCTTGTCGCGGTGAGTGTTGGAGATTTCGACGTAGTAGCCGAAGACCTTATTAAAACCGACTTTCAACGTGGGGATCCCGGTTTGTTTGATGAGTTGGTTCTGGTATTCGGCCAGCCAGCTTTGCCCGTCGCGACAGAAACTGCGGAGGCGATCCACTTCGGCGTCGTAGCTCTCGCGGATGACGCCGCCGTCGCGATAGCTCAGACCCGCGTCGGGAGCGATGGCGGATTCGATCAGGTCGGTGATTTTATCGAGAGTATCGCACTGCTGGGCCAGTTGCATTAACAAATGAGAGGAACACTGTTCGAGTTGTTTTCGCAACGCCGGGAGTTGTTTGAGTGCCTGACCTAAACCTAATAGATCGCGGGGCGTGGCGCGATTGGTACTGATGCGAGTGGAGATACGTTCAATGTCGGAGACGTTGGCCAGGAGTTGGCGGAGTTCGTCGCGCAGCGCGTCCAGTTGGACCAGTTCGGCGACGGCGTCCTGACGCTGTTCGATCTGGGCCAGGTCGTTCAGCGGATAACAGATCCAGAGGCGGAGCTTACGCGCGCCCATGGCGGTGACGGTTTTGTCGATGCTGTGCAGTAAGGTTCCGGCGGCGGTATTGTCACGGATGGTGCGGGTAATTTCCAAGCTGCGCAGGGTGGTCTGATCAAGTTGAAGGAATTTTTCACGAACGACCTTGCGAAGCTGGGAGATGTGGCCAAGGGTTGTCTTTTGCGTTTCGTTGAGATATTCGAGCACGGCACCGGCGGCGGCCACGGAACAATCCGGCTCCCTAAAACCAAAGCCTTCAAGAGTGGCCGAGCGGAATTGTTTTTTCAGAGTTTCGACGGCGGTGTGCGGCTCGAAGACCCAGCCGGGCCGCCTCGTAATCGGGATCGCCAGTAATTCGTCCACCTGATGGGTGAATTTTTTCGGCAGGTCGTCGGTATCGTCACTAACAATTAATTC
>CAZNQT010000087.1:0-11970 GCA_964574885.1 uncultured Pirellulales bacterium | reverse complement strand
GTGTGGATATGGTCAAGATTACAGTGGGATCGTATGAAGAAACGATTCTTGTTGATGATTTCAAACAGAATGGGAAAAAACCGAAATACACTTACAAGGGCGGTAAGGAGGGAATCACCTCGATCAAACTGGACTTCACCAAGGATTCCTTCAGCATATCAGCCAAGAAGATAGACTTATCCGGTCTCACTGCTCCGATCTCCGTGATGATCGAGTTTGGCGATCATGGTGGGTTGGGATTGGCTCAGGACGAGGAAGAGAATGATGTCATCAACGGTAAGAAGCCGCTGCCGATGCAACACCTCTCCGGGAACACGGACGGTCTGCGAGTGGATACCGTCGTCTGCAAGCAGGCCAAGGATAACAACGTGGGGAATCTGTTGGTGAAAGGGGCGATTGCAACAGCGGAGGATACGGACTTGCGAACCACAAGTCTGCTCCTGCATTGGGGAACGGCGGAACATGCCGTCGGTCTGGGTGAGTTCGAACTCAAGGGCAAGTCCAAGTACCAATACAAGAAGAAACCGGATGATATCGATCCCGCTAACATCGTGATCTCTATCGATCAGGTAAAGTGCACCTTCCAGGTGCATGCGAAAAATACTACGTGGCCTTGGCAAGACAGTCCCGTCACCTTCGGTTTTGAATTCGGCTCGTTCAACGAGACGGAGGAAGTCACGTTTTAGAGCGGATAACCATTCCCGAACCCGCCACTTTGTCGCTACGGTCGCTAAGAGGCATGGGATTGGATATATGGATAATCAGAGGCTATTTATCTTGTATCCCGGCGGACAACATGGTATAATGATTTATACTCCACACCGCGTCTGACATCTTTGCTGGGGAGAATCAGGGAGGATCATTCGGTTGGTTGAGATTCTTACCCTCTCGTGTTCGTCCGTTGGAACCACCAAGGGGAGATCGAGGTGATGAAGCGGTTAATGAATTTCCTGATGATTGTGGGCTTGGCACTAGCTACGAGAAATAGCGATAATGGCAATATCAGGTTCGTACTAATACATGTCATCCGTATCCGCAGGGATCAGAACCTCAAACGCAGCCTCGTTAAAGACTGCACCATCCAGGTTGCCAGAACCGACGCCTGTGAAGGAAAAAAGATCGGAGTCGCTTGTGCCCCATTATGGTCTCCTGCCGCAAAATTTACTTTGCGGTTTCGCTTTCGAGGCATCGCTCATAGAGTCCGGTTTCCGGACCCATTCCAACCGCCTGTTCGATTAGTCGTTTGGCGTCTTGGCGCGTCAATGGTTTGGCGAAATAATAGCCCTGTCCATATTGACATCCCACTTCTCTCAGGAATGCAAATTGTTCGGCGGTTTCTATGCCTTCGGCCACTGTGGTCAGATCTAAATGTTGTGCCAGCCACACGATCGTCTGAATAATCTCGGCGCCATCACTATCCTGCGGGATGCGGTTCACAAAGGAACGATCCACTTTCAAATGGTCCACGGGCAACTGATGCAGATAACTCAAAGAGGAATACCCAGTCCCAAAATCATCCAGGCTGAGTTCTACCCCCAACGCCATGATCTGCCGGAGCGTCGAGATCGCCAAATCAGGATTTTCCATGAGCACGCTTTCGGTGATTTCCAGATTCAAACCGTTCGGATCCAGATGGGTTTCCCGGAGAATACGATCGACCTGTTTAACAATATCCTCAACCATTAATTGTTTTACCGAGAGATTGACACTCATCGACAACGGCCTCGACCGTGCGAACTGTTTCTGCCAGGTACGTAATTGGCAGCACGCCTGCTCCAGCACCCATTGACCGATGGGAACGATCAATTCGGTTTCCTCGCACAGATCGATAAACTCCATGGGCGGGACAAATCCCCGTTGCGGATGTTGCCAGCGGAGCAGGGCTTCAAAGCCTTTGAGACGACCGGTTTTCAACTCTACGATCGGCTGATAATATAACTCAAATTCCTCTTGCTCAAGAGCCCGTTGCAGTTCCAGTTTTATCTCGGATCGCCGCTGCGCCTGTTCCTTCATGGCAGTGTCAAACAGTTGGTAGCCCCCCGCTCCCTTGGCTTTCGCTCGACACATGACCGTATCGGCATCGCGCAGGATAACTTCCGGTTCGATCTGTCCCGAAGCGCTGACCACAATGCCAATACTGGAAGCGATTGAGAATTCTCTGTCAAACAACTTTATCGGGGATTTCAGTGTCTGCTGAATCCGCTCGGCAATGTCTATCGCATCGCTGAAATCTTTGATCTCATCGAGGAGTATTGTAAATTCATCACCACCCAATCGTGCTACGGTATCCACGGAACGGACACAGGTTTGTAATCTTTCGGCGACTTCTATCAGCAATTGATCCCCATATTGATGCCCTAAAATATCGTTGACTTCCTTGAAGTGGTCCAGATCCAAATAGAGAACGGCAAACAAGCCGTTTTCTCGGCGTTTGGCCCTTTCGATGATGGTGGCCAACCGATCCATCAGCAAGGTTCGATTGGGTAGTCCCGTGAGGGGGTCGGTGTTTGCCTGCGCGGTCAGTTCTTCCTGGAGGGTAAGCATACGACAGACGGATCCAATCCGAGCCTTGAGTTCTCCTAACTGAAGTGGTTTGGTGAGAAAGTCCACGGCGCCCAATTCCAGTCCGCGGATGATATCGTCGGATTCACATTTAGCGGACAGGAAGATGATGGGGATGGTAGCCGTCCTCGGATCGGCCTTGAGCCTGCGGCATACTTCGTAGCCGTCCATCGTGGGCATCATAATGTCAAGCAGGATCAAATCCGGCTGTTGCCGCAGGGCTTGATCGATCCCCTTCTCCGGGGAGTGTTCCAACCAGGGAATTAACTCCATCTTCCAAAGCAGCGTTTTCAGAAGCGCCAGATTGGTTAGATCATCATCGATGGCTAATACGATTCGTTGTTTTACCGTTTCCATATAGTACAATTACCCCCTGTTCGTAACTCGGTTTCAGGGTTTCAACTCCTTACTCCTGGGTTGTGCCGCTTTGCTCTTTTAGTTTTTGGAACCAATCGGGATCGGTTAAAAAGGATAACAAACTATTTACTTGCGTCTGTATCTGTTCTATCATCGCCTGTGCTGACTTTATATCCTCATCCTTACCGGCCTGTTCTAATTGGGCGGCGCAGGCGGCAACCGTTTTGGCACCGAAGGTGGCCATAGACCCCTTCATCCGATGAGCGTACATTTCCAGGTTGGCGAAATCTCGTTCGCGAACGGCGGTCAAAATCTTTTCCATGCTTGCAGGGGCATCCTCGCAAATGGAAGCCGTGATCTCGCTGATGACTTCCTCATCATCACAAACCGCCGACAGGGCGTGCCAATCAACGATGGATTTCGTTGTGTCTATAGGCGTCGGGTTCGTTTCGGTGGAAGTGTCCTGGCCAGAGGGACTCGAATCGTTTTGAGCGGTTATATTGCTTTCCGCGGATAGCGGTGTAAGATATTTCGCCAACACCTCATGCAATTCCTGCCGGTCGAGGGGTTTGGAGAGATATCCATCACAGCCGGCATCCACGCATTTCTTCTCATCCCCCTTCATAGCATGAGCGGTCAGGGCGATAATCGGAGTAGTTAGGCCCTGGCGCCGGAGTATGTGGGTGGCTTCGTAGCCATTCATGATCGGCATTTGCATGTCCATAAAGATCAAATCGAAAGCGTGCTCGGTTGCCGCTTCCACGGCCTGAGTGCCATTTTCCACCAGGACCGGTTCGAGTCCCGCTTTGTGCAGCAAGGCCATAATCAGTTTTTGATTGGCCGGGGCATCCTCGGCGATCAGGATCTGACCGCAATATGTTTCTTTCCGTGTCGGTTTTTCCAACTCGGTATAGTCTTTCATTTGTTCTTCTCCCAGTTTCAGTTGTTCCTTGACATTAACGCCGGCCGGAATTACCAAAGTAAAGACACTGCCGGCGCCCGGCTTGCTTGTCACGAAGACTCCTCCGCCCATTAATTCTGCCAACTGTTTGGTAATGGTCAGACCCAGGCCTGTTCCGCCAAAATTGCGAGTGGTGCTTCCATCTGCTTGGGTAAACGACTGGAAGATTGCCCGCTGCTTGGGGGCGGGAATACCGACGCCGGTATCTTCCACGTCAAAGTAAATCATTGGCCTTTCATTGACTCCCTGCAGAGACACCATAATATGCACATGTCCGCTCTCCGTGAACTTGATGGCGTTGCCCGCCAAATTGATAAGGCACTGCCCCAAACGCGTGGGATCCGTTAGAATGGTTGCGGGTAAGGCGGTGCGGTGGAGAATTTGAAAATCCAATCCTTTTTCCGTCGCCTTGGGGCGTAGCAGGGAACCGACATTGCACAGAATCCCCTCCAGGGAACATTCGATCAGTTCGAGATCCATATTCCCCGACTCGATTTTGGAAAAATCCAAGATATCGTTGATGATGGTTAACAGGTTATTACCGGAATTGCGAATCGTGTTAACATAATCCCGCTGCTCGTTAGTAAGCTCTTCCTGAGCGAGTATGTCGGAAAAACCAAGTATGGCGTTCATGGGCGTGCGGATCTCGTGGCTCATATTGGCCAGAAACTGGCTCTTGGCCTGGTTGGCTCGTTCCGCCTCCTCTTTGGCCTGTTTCAACCGGGTTTCTGCCTCTTTACGCTCGGTTATATCCGTAGCAAATGCAATAAATCCGATCGGCTCCGACTGGTCCGTCCGAAATAAACTGACTTTCATCTCCGTAGGGAATATCGTACCGTCTTTGCGAACGTGCCCCATTTCGCCCTTGTTGACGCCTGTCTTTAGAACTTCCTCATTGAAAGGAATCACCTCGGTTTGTATCTGTTCTTCCGTGTGGAATAGGGTGAAATTTTTACCTATCAATTCTTCCGTGGTTTTATAGCCATGCATCTGAGCCCAGGCCTGGTTGGCGAACTGAATCACTCCCTCCAGATCGGCGAACGCAATTCCCTCGTACGCTTGTTCCGCAATCATCGCCAGACGGCGCAGTTTTTCTTCCACCTGTTTTCGCTCACTGATTTCGTTTTCCAGGTTATCTATGGATGTAGTGGTCTTTTGCAAATCCTCCGCCATGGCATTGAAAGAAGCGGCCAACTGGCCAACCTCGTCGTGGGATTGGATCTCGGCGCGGATGTTTAAATCGCCGGTTCCTATTTTGGTTACCGCCAAAGCCAGCTTGCTAATGGGATGGGCAATAGTCTTGGACAGAAAGAAACCAAGGAAAACGGCTACCGCCGAGACGGCCAGCGAAATAATGAGTATGCGATTTCTTAATTGAATCACCGGAGTAAATATTTCTTTGGTTGCAAGCTCGGCTAGTAAAATCCAGCCTAATCCTGGATACTGTTTGTATCCCAACGAATGGACATGCACAATGAGTTCTTCTTCTTCGCCGGGCATATCACCCGCCATGATGAAATAGCCACAGGCACGGTGCAAGTCATGTTGTGTTTGTACGGAAGACAGATAGTCCGGCGGTAGAGGCTCGAGAAATTCATAATCTTCGGTGGCATATATGATTTTTAGATCTCGGGTCAATAGCTTAAATTGAATCGTCTTCTGCTCTAATTCCGCTATGTTTGCTTCCGTCTTGGCTGTGGGAATAATATCGACAATCCCTTTAATATTACATACCGCTTTTAATACTCCCAGGAAATTTTTGTCTTCGTCCTCGATGCGGACGCAGATATCCACTGAATAGACTTTCGCACTTTTGTCATAGGCAACATCCCCCACGTACAGTCCGTCGTCTCTGGCCTTCTGCCACCAGTGTTCGTCTCCCTGGTAATAGTCGGAAGTTTTTTGGGATTGGGCCACATTGACTCCGTATTTGTTGGTGACAAATACCTCACTGAAGATCTCACAACCGTATTTTTCCTCATAGAACTCGCTTAATATCAGCTCGTCCCGGATTTCTTCCGATAATTCATTGTGGATTAAATCGGCCATAAATTCTGTGATTTGCTCCGGGGCGGCGGCTTGCCAGGCCCGATCCATCCGATCGATATATTCCTCTATATTATCCTGGGCGTCAAAGGTCTGATTGGATTGTATAAACATCGGCTCTTTTTCTATGTCTTTAGTATAGACCTCAAGCTGCTCGATTCTCGAATATATGACGTTGTCAACCCGTTTCAGTATTTCGCCGGCTAACGCGGTAGTTCGTTTGCCGATACTTTCTTGTAAGGCTTTCTGGCTGGTGGCAACCGAAAGGTACCCGACCCCTGCTACTAACGAGGCAATGCCTACAAATCCCAGAGTTAGTTTGGTACGTATCTTCATTGTTGTTTCATCGTAATATCTTCGCAGGCAGGTTATAGGAAATCCCTTACTAAGTTTAAATAATACCTTCTTCGGTATTACGGGGGAAATGGGTCCTATAAAACAATCGGAGTTGGGCGATAAACTGATAGAGGGCGGATTATCCAGGGTTATCAGTAAAAAAATATCTCCGGACTGCAACCTGATTCCACAGCCTCAACCCTGTGATGAGAAAAAAAAGGAAATTTTACTTTCGTGATTTCATTATCGGGCCGAAAAATTCGGTGAAATCCATCATCGCATAAGTGTAACGGAACAGGGGGAGCTACCAAATCTACTCCAAACCCTCCGTTTCCCAATATCAATCGTCGGTGGTGATCCCTTCGCGGATGGCGTACTTCGTTAATCCGGCCAGGGAATATATATTCAGCTTTTTCATAATCCGACTCCGGGTCGATTCGATCGTTTTTACACTTAATCCCAGACGTTGGGCAGCTTGCTTGGTATTGTTTTCTTCGACGAGCAACTGCAGGACCTCGCGTTCCCGGGGGGCCAGAACCGAGGAGGGAACCTTCCGGCCTCCCGGCAGAGTGCCGCTGACATAATCGCCGGCGATCACCCCGCTAATCACCGGACACAAATAGATCTCATCGGACAGGGCCGCCTGGATGGCGAGAGGCAAGGTCTCGGAAATATGATCCTTCAGAATATACCCGGTGACTCCGGCTTTGAGCATGTCCACAATCATCGGTTTACGCTTATAGATGGTTAACGCAATTATCTTAATGTGGGGGTGCTCCTCCTTGATCTTGCGGGCCGCCTCGATACCGTTTAATTCAGGCATCCCAATATCCATAATTACTATATCCGGTTGACATTCCGCGATCCTCTCGAGGGCCCCACGGCCGTTGGCGACCTCGGCTACGACTTCGATATCCGACTGCATCGTATCAATGACATAGCGGATTCCCAACCGCGCCGATTCATGATCGTCGGCTATCAGCATTTTTATGCTCATTGTTTTTCCCTTTTCCTTATAGTGCTTTTCTCTAATGGTACATGGAGCGTCACCTGCGTTCCCTGCCCAGGTTCTGAGCGAATCGCCATATGCCCTCCGACGCTGACCAGACGTTCCTCAATACTAAAAAGCCCTTGACCGGCCGGTTCCTTTTCTGCCTGAATATCCAGACCTACCCCGTCGTCTTGGACGCCTAGCTCGACGCCATGGTCCGCCTGTTGGAGCGACACCGCCACCCGACGGGCTCCGGCATGTTTCACCACATTGGTCAACAATTCCCGTGTCATTTGAAATAGCATGGCTTGCATCTTCGGCGGTAATGGAGGTAGGATTTCGTCCTGCTCAAAGTGGATTTCCAGGCCATGTTGCTGCGCGACTTTTTCCGTCAGCCATTCCTCTATGGCAGGCCCTAATCCCAGCGTCTGAAGAATGGGAGATTTTAATTCAAAGGACAAATTCCGGGTTTGCTCCAACAACTCCCCCAGAGACTGACTGATCTCTTTCAGGGTCTGGACCTCCAGCGTCGAGCCAACCTCTTGCGCCAATAAATCCGTTCTTAGTTTCAAAAATACCAGGCTTTGCGCCAAACCGTCGTGCAACACATCGGCGATCCGCTTTTGCTCCTGTTCTTCCGCATGCGTTAACTGCAGCACCAGCGATTTAAGCTGTTGCTGATATTGATGATTTTTCTCATCGGCCCGCTTGCGCTCCGTGATGTCGAGGGCAATGCCCTGGATCCCGACAATTTCCATTTCCTGGAAGATCGGCGTGACGCTGATCTCGATCGGGAACTCGGCGCCATCCTTTTTCTTGCCGATAAATTCCAATGATTGATATCGTTTTCCGGATATTCCCTGGGTAAAGATCTCTGTGGCGCGCGGGGATTCTGAATTGGCCAGGAATTCGTTGTACGTTCGGCCTACAGCTTCCACAGGAGTATAACCGAAAATGCTTTCCACCGCCGGAGACACATAAATCATACACCCGTTTCGGTCAAACTGCCAGATCACTTCCTGACAGGTATCGGCGATCAAACGAAATTTTTCCTCGCTTTCCCGCAGTGCTGCCTCCGCCTGCTTGCGCTCGGTGATATCCTGGTTAACTCCGTAGGTTTTGATGACTCGGCCTTGATCGTCCTTGACTATTGTGAAACGAACAGCGACGTACCCGATTTCTCCATCTGCATAGATTATACGATGTTCAAGGTAGTTACTTGATTGAGAGTCAGGATTTTCAAATATGTCACGGCATTTTGCTTTGACTCTTTCCCTGTCATCGGGGTGTATATAGGTTTCAAAATACTGATTACACGACATTTTATAGCCACCGACTTCATCTGCTGTAGTACGAAGGATTTCATAAAAATGGTCGCTGAATGTAAATAACTCATTTAGTATATCATGCTCCCAATATCCAAGTTTTGCGATTTTAGCTCCTTCAGATAACTGGCTTTCGCTAACGCGAAGAGATTCCTCCGCCTGCTTACGCTCTGTCACGTCCTCGTAAACGGCTACGACTTCGCCGCTGGGCAGCCGATATACGTAGTTCTCACGCCAGCCCTCAATCCGTTCGTCTTCGTATTTGGAGATGGGATATTCTTCCGATGTTCCGGTTCGCCAGACACGCCGTAAAACATCCAGCAGCCCAAAATCCCTCACGCCGGGGAAGACCTCGGTTATTCGTTTGCCGATCACATCCTCCCGGTGGAGGTTATCTATCCGCTCTCCACTGGCGTTGAAGTCCTGGATCACAAAGTCCTCCCCGTCGTCCACCGCTTCATAAACTGCCACCCCGCTTTGGGTATGTTCGAATATCCCCCGAAAACGAGCCTCGCTTTCCCGTAACTCCGTCTCCGCCTGTCGTCGCTCGGTAATGTCGAGGATATATTCAATGATCTGTGAAACATTACCCTGGCTATCGAAGATCGGGTAACCATGTACTTCAAAGGCACGACGATTTCCTTTTCTGTCGTAATGGATATGCTCGACCGTTACCGGTTGGCGGGTTTTCTTGATTTCTTCCAACGGGCATCTATACTCGGTCCCGCTACAGGGTGCGTCACGGTTGTGAGCAAAAGCATAGCAAGTCAAGTCGTCGCACGACGCTCCGAAGCAAGCCGGCGTGTACGACAGTTTTATCGTGTAATCCTGGGCGTCAATCACATAGATGGGATGATCCAGGGATTCCAGGATACTACGTAGCAAATTATTTTGCGAAAGTGGATTACCCCCCTCTGCCGACGTTGCTTCCTTGGCCGTTCTGGGTAGGGTTTTTGAACTGGTGATTTGTGATCGAAACATGGCCGCTTCTCGTAAAAGTCTGGATTCACCTTTAGTACGATCGATTACATCTATAACCAACTTTCAACGGCTAAGATATCTAGCCATGAATATGTCTTCATTTCCACATCTTTTAACCCCGACCTCACGTATTAAGATGTTATTATAATATATCGTTCTAAAACAGATTTGTCAATAATCATTTAGGGATTTTCTATGATTACTTTAGGAATTATCCGTGAGTTGCTCGGTCCGATTGTCTAGCTTTGACACGGAACCCAAATAGCATCGTATTGACGGGAAAAGTTCTCATATCTCCGACTCACCATTGTCACGCTATTTGATTTTACATATCGGATATCGATAAGCAGAAGAGCCGCCTTTTCAGTACTGAAAAAGGGAACAACCATAACTGCTGTCATTACCTAGATTTATCCTGCCTACCACTCAGGATAATTCTCATGGTATATAGGGGATTATCCAATTAATTACTCTGTCAATCGTTCCGAATGTTAAAATAAGTGGAACACTGGGCCGCCCTGTTTCCGTATAAATGGAAACTCATGCGCTTGAGAAAAAGTAAATATTATACTTGACTATACACCGTGGGCCGGAAGAACCAAATAGGTAGTATGCATCATGGTGAGTTACGTATCTCGCGATAAAATGGGCGTACCACTGGCTTGATACAACCGACGTTACCTGGAGAGATGCATGCAAATTCCACAGGTAGGTATTCGTAGAGAAATCATACGGGTGAATCGTATCTGATCACGGCGCCCGTAGCGAACTGGTTATTCACCTTCCGCTTTTGCTCGCAGGACGAGCAGGAAAAAGGGATAGGTATTGACAGAAAGTCAATATCGTTTGAGGAGGAATCTGATGTCGAAAGTTCTGGTTGCCGACGATCATCTGGTAACGCGAAAAATGCTCCAGGTTATCTTGGAGAAAAACGGATACCAGGTTTTTATCGCAGAGGATGGACTGCGTGCCTGGGAAATCCTTCAGACGGAACCGGGATTGCATCTGGCCGTCATTGACTGGATGATGCCTGGTTTGAACGGCATTGACATCTGCCACAAGCTCCAGGAAGAGCGAAAAACCGCTCTGATTTATGTCATCCTCCTGACGGCCAAGGAAGGTACCGACAACTTAATCGCGGCCCTCCAGGCCGGCGCCAACGATTATGCCACCAAACCTTTCGAGAAAGAAGAACTCCTGGCGCGCTTGAAAGTCGGCGAGCGAAATATTAAACTGCAACAGCAACTTTCACAGTCGCAAAAACTGGAATCCATTGGACAACTGGCAGCCGGTATTGCCCATGAAATCAATACTCCGATCCAGTATATCAGCGATAACATTAACTTCCTCCAGGATAGTCTCAAAGATATTTTCCAACTGCTTCGTGAATACGAACAGGTGCGATCCCAGGCGCGGGCGGGAAAGGTGGATTCCGAACTGCTTTCCCGGGTGGAGACCACGCTCCAGGAATGTGATATGGACTATCTCACCGAGGAGGTGCCCCGCGCCATCCAGGAATCGCTCGAAGGGGTCGCGAATGTCTCGCGGATCGTGCAGGCCATGAAGGAATTTGCCCATGCCGGCGCCCAGACCATGATGGCCGCCGACCTCAGTCAGGCCATCGAGAGTACCATCACCGTGACTCGCAACCGTTGGAAGCATATCGCTGATCTCAAAACCGTTTTTGATCCTGATCTGCCTCTGGTTACCTGTCGGATTGACGAGTTGAACCAGGTCTTCCTGAACCTGATTGTCAATGCCGCTGATGCCATTGCGGAAAAAATCGGTGACGGCGCCGAGGAGAAAGGCACGATTACCGTCTCCACGCGTCAGGAGGGGGATTGGGCCGAAATCCGCTTCGCCGATACCGGGGCGGGAATTCCCGAGGAGGTACGCGGACGCATCCTTGATCCCTTCTTTACCACGAAAGAAGTCGGCAAAGGCAGCGGACAAGGACTCGCCATCGCCCATTCCATTATTGTCGAAAAACACGGTGGTTCCTTAACGTTTGATACCGAAATAGGCAAAGGGACAACTTTTCTCATTCGACTGCCCATCGAACCGGACGAGCCCGAGGCCAAGGGCCACGAGGAAGAAGCGAACGCTATATGTGGATGAGGAAACGAATTTCCTCACGGGAAGGAAACGCACCCGGCGCAGGCAGCGCCAAGAATGGAACGTACATTCTGCTCAACGTGTCGATGCAGCCTTGGTCCTAAGCGCCAAGGCTGCATTCGACGCCATTCACGAGTACTATACTGAAACTATGCTCAACAAGAAAAAGGAGTCCGTCATACGTGCCTGGTAAGATAAAAATTCTTTTTGTCGATGACGAACAGAAAGTATTGTTTGGCTTGAGCCGAATGTTACATTCCATGCGTAAGGATTGGGAAATGGTGTTTTCTAACAGC